>NZ_JBSGCY010000252.1:0-4547 GCF_053602115.1 Nocardia sp. NPDC004582
GAAACATCGAATTGACTATCGAGTCCCACACCGGAAAGGACATCTCCTGGGCAAGCCTGTCTCAGGACGAGGTTGTCTTCCCTCCGGGCACCAGGGCGCGCACGGCCTCGCCCAGGCGCGCGCCACGCGGGACGAAGAACTCCGCACCCAGCTTGCGAACCGGCTCCTCGTCCCCGGCCGCGGCCGTCGCCACCACCCGAAGTCCGCGCGCGACGGCCACCTCCACGGCGAATCCACCGACCGCACCCGCCGCCCCGGTGATCAACACGGTCTGCCCGGCGTTCAGAGCCAGCGCGTCCAGCGACTGGTGGGCCGTCAGCGCGTTCAGCGGCACCGTCGCCGCCTCGGCTGCCGATACCGTGCGCGGCGCTGCCGCGACCGTCGCGGCGTCCAGGACCACGAAGTCGGCGTGCGTACCCAGCGGGACGTCCAGACGATCGGACAGGCCGAAGACCTTGTCGCCGACAGCGAAGTCCGCTACACCGGGGCCGATCTCGTCGATCGTGCCCGCGACATCCCAGCCGAGACCGATCACCTCCCGCGGCGTCAACAGGCCCGCCTCCGCCAGCCCGCCGGAGCGGGTGTGCAGATCGACCGGCTGCACGGCCGCGGCGGCGACGCGGATCCGGACCTGGCCCGGCCCCGGGGCCGGCACCGGCACCTCGGCCAGCTCCAGCACCTCGGGGTCTCCGAAGGATCGAATGATGACGGCACGCATGTGAAATCTCCTCTGCTGTACGGTTTCCCAACCCCTCACCGAACCTAGGGAGTGTTACTCTCCCTCGGGAAGTACGTACCTCGGAGTGCGTACCGAACGTCAGGGAGAGTCATGGCGACCAAGACCGCCGCCCAGCGGCGCACCGAAGCCCGGCGCGACTATGACGCCTACATCCAGGAATGCCCCACCCGGCACCTGCTCGACCGGATCAGCGACAAATGGGTCAGCCTGCTGCTCAACGCACTCGCCGACGGTCCCCAGCGGTACAGCGATCTCAACCGGATCGTGGCCGGTGTCAGCCAGAAGATGCTCACCCAGACCCTGCGCGGCATGGAACGCGACGGACTGGTGAGCCGCACCGTCACACCGTCGGTCCCGGTGCGGGTCGACTATCGGCTCACGGCGCTCGGGCAGAGTTTGCTGCCGGTCATGCGGGCCATCAAGAACTGGGCCGAGACCCACATCGAGGATGTGCTCGCGGCCCGCGAGAGCTACGACGCCGCGGGCTGATCGATCACCGATCGGACCAGTTGCCGGACACCGTCGAGCAGGCGGTCCCGCTGGCCCGAACGGACCAGATAGGGCACCAGTTCACCACCGAGCGGTGCCAGCAGCAGACCACCGACCACCTCGGCGTCGAGGTCGGGGCGGATCTCGTGCAGCAGCGTGCCGATGTGGTTCGCCCAGAAGGCGTGGAATTCGTCGCGGCGCGGGTGCGGCGGTAGCGCCTGGTAGGCGACGTTCAGTTCCAGGTCGTCGGCGATCAGCCGGGTCATGGCGTCGAAGTAGGCCAGCAGTCGATCGGCAGCGGGCGCGCCCGGGCCCAGCGGCGGCGGACCACTGGTCACCGCCTCCATCAAGCCGAGCGCCCCGTCGGCGACGAGCTCGTAGAGCAAGCCCGCGCGGTTGCCGAACCGGTGGAACAGCGTGCCCTTGGCCACGCCCGCCGCGGCGGCGATGCGGTCCATCGTCGCCGCCTCCGCGCCTTCCTCGGCGAACAGCTTGCGGGCCGCGGCCAGGATTGCCTGACGGTTGCGGGCCGCGTCGGCGCGTTCCTTGGGCGGGTTCATATCACCACTTCCATTGACAACTTGACCGGCGGTCAATATCTTCGCAGACAGATCTTGACCGTCAGTCAACTTATGAGGTTCTCAATGCAAGCAATCCTATTGACCGGCACCGGCGAGCCCGACGTCCTGGTGGCCGGAGAGGTCCCCGCACCGCGCCCACAGGCCGGGGAGATCCTGGTGCGGGCCGAGGCGATTCCCGTGCTGTTCCCCGAGACCATGCTGCGGTCGGGGGCGTTCCCGCTGCCGGTGCAGTTTCCCCTCGTGTTCGGCACCCAGGCCGCGGGCGTCGTCACCGAAATCGGCGCGGGCGTGGACACCTCACTTCTCGGACAGCGAGTGGTGGTGAGCAGCAACAGCTTCGGCACCTACGCCGAACAGATCTGCGTCCCCGCCCAGGCCGCCACCCCGATCCCCGACGGGCTCGGCACCGACGCCGCCGCGGCCGTCGCCATGAGCGGATCGGTCGCCATTCCCCTGCTCGAGACCGCGCGGCTCACCGGTACCGAGACGATCCTCATCGAGGCGGCGGGAACCGGCGTCGGGGCCTACCTCACCCAGCTGGCCAAGGAGTACGGCGCGGCCCGCGTCATCGCCACCGCGGGCGGGCCCGAGAAGGCCGCGCGGGCCCGCGAATTCGGTGCGGACCTCGTCGTCGACCACCACACGCCCGGCTGGACCCGGCAGCTGGCCGACCTGCTCGGCGGCGCGACAATCGATGTGGTCTTCGACTCCGTCGGCGGCGAATCCGCGCTCGAACTCCTGGATCTGATGACCCCGCTGCGCGGGCGGATGCTCAGCTACGGCTTCCTGTCCGGCGCGCCCGCGCAGGTCGGCGCGATGGATCTGATCATGCGCGGCCTGACCCTCACCGGGTGCTCCGGCCCAGCCTGGCTGGCCGGGGTCGCGGCCGCGACCGGGGCCGCCCTGCACCGGGCCGCCACCGGGTCGCTCACCCCGCTGATCGATCGCGTGCTGCCGCTGCACCAAGCCGCACATGCCCACCGCCTGCTCGAGGATCGCGCCGCCAAGGGCACGATCATCCTGCGCGCCGGCTGAGCGACCCGCAGCGGTCCCGCGACGCTCAGAGGTCCTTCAAGCAGAACGTCATCGGCTGTTCGGTCAGGGTGATGACCTTGTCGGCTTCGGAATCGCAGAGGTTCTCGTCCGACTGGCCGTCGAACCGGCTCAGCACCCGGAAACTCGCGTTGGTCGAACCGCATTCGGCGAACTGATAGCCGGTCATCATGCTCTCGTGATAGCAGGCGCCCGGCTGGAAATTCGGCGCCAGACACAGGTAGGCCATCGAGGCGCCGTTGAGCGTCTCCTCGTAGGAGGTGTAGTCGGCGGCGCACTCGGCCTTCGCGCTCGAGTGCTTGGCCACCTTGTACACCGCCTTCGGGGAGGCGCAGTCCACCGGCTCGGTCTTGGAATTGATCATCGACCCCTCGATAACGTTGATGCAATCGCCGACCTTCGACCGTCCGGTATCGGACTTCCCCGCGTCCTTGAGGCTGTCCGCGCCCTTCTGCACCGCCGAGCAACCCGCCAGCGCCAGCGCGAAAACCGCCACCGCCACCGGAATCAGCCGCCACCAGCGCCGCATTCCCGCCGAACTCACCTGCATCGTTGTCACGAACCTCTCTCGCCGGTCATCATCTCGAACCCCGACAACCAAACCCGGACCGCGATCGGCGAGCATCCGTGGAACCACGGGATCGGCCCGGAATCCGGACGAATCCGACATCGCGCTAGGCTCCGGCGGGGGCCGTTCGCTCGGAAAGGAGTGCGTGATCGAGCCATTCGTCGGCCGCGTTCACGAACTCGCCGTGCTGGACGCGACCTACCACACGCCCGCTCGCCGCCGCGTGTACCTCGTCGAAGGCCCGGCCGGCATCGGAAAGTCCAGGCTCCTGGCCGAATCCGCGCGCCGCGCCCGCGACGCGGGTTTGCGCACCATCACCGTCACCGCCACCGAGTACGAGCAGTCGACGCCACGGCATGTCTTGCTCGAACTCGCCGACCAGCTCGACGGCGACATCCCCGATGACACGATCGCCACCGCCGGTACCGGGGAATCGGCGCGCTGGCTGCGGAATCGGCTCTCACCCTCCCCCACCGTCCTGATCGTCGACGACACGCACTGGGCGGATACGGCGTCACTCCAGGTGCTGGCCTTGCTGATCCGGCACTCCCCCGAGGCCGCGAACGTGGTCCTCGCCTACCGAGCGGGACAATTCCCCGCCGAACTCGGCGCGGCACTGCGCACCCCGCGCGCCGAGATCACGCACCTGACCGTGCCGCCGCTCTCCGCCGACGAGGCGACCGCGCTGCTCCCCGACCTCCCGCCCGCGCGCCGGGCCCGGCTCGTCGCGGCGGCGCAGGGGAATCCGCTGTACCTCCAGGTGCTCGCCGAACTCAGCCCCGCGGAACTCGACGAGACACTGCGACCCGACGATCCCGGCACACCTGGTAACCCGCACGGACAGGGGAACGGGCACGGAGCATTGGATCGCACCCTGCGAGCCGAACTCGCGCACTTGCCACCCCGCGAACAACTCGTCGCCCAGGCCGCCGCCGTCTGCGGCGCGACCGCGGACACCGAACTGCTCAGCACCACCGCCGAAGTCGCCCACACCGACCTCGACGCCGCCGTCGACGACCTGGCCCGCCGCGGCTGGCTCACCGTCACCGCCGGCACGATCGACTTCCGCCACCCCCTCATCCGCACCGTCGGCCAATTCGGTGATGCGCGGGGCCAG
>NZ_JBSGCY010000253.1:0-4479 GCF_053602115.1 Nocardia sp. NPDC004582
GGCGGGAGACTCCGGGTCGGCGTCGGCGGTGCCGGCGGCCGCGGCGGGACGCGTGGCGACGGCGCCGGTGTCGGGGGTGGCTGCGTCCATATCGGGGGTCGGCATAGGCGGTCGTTCCCCCCGGAAAGGTCAGCGGCGGCAGCCGCGTTGGTTCAGGACGCGGTCAGTCTAGTGCGTGTGCGCGGACGCCACCGCCCCGGTATCGGCGGATCCGGTACCGGCATGGCGTACATCACCCGTGATGCGTGCCGCCGCCAGTCTGCCTGATAGCAGCACGGTCGGCACGCCGACGCCGGGCACGGTGCCCGAGCCTGCGAGAACGACATTCGCGCGCCCGGCCACCAGGTTCCGGGTCCGGAACGGACCGGTCTGCCGGAACAGGTGTGCCGCCGAGAACGGGGTGCCCGCCAGCATGCCCTGGGCCCGCCAGCTGTGCGGGGTGTCGAGGTGGTCGACCCGGAAGTGTCGCGAAATGCCTTGGTAGCCGCGCGCTTCCAGGACCTGGAGCAGCTCGCGCAGGTAGTGCGGGCCGAGTTCGTCCCAGGCCAGGGGCGCGGCGTCGAGGTTCGGGCACGGGGCGAGCAGTGAGAGCGGTTCGTGGCGAACCGTGTCGCGCAGCTGCCCTTCGGCGTCGATGTGCGGTTCGGGGCGGTCGATGTAGAGGGTGGGATCGGTGAGGGCGGGGCGGGTGAGCAGTAGCGACGGGTCGCTCATCAGCGCGCCGCGGCCGCGCCGGGCGGCGATCTCGGCGAAGGTCCGGTCCCACTCCCGCCCGAAGTCGATGGTGTGATGCGCCTGCACCGGCCAGGCGGCGGCCACTTCGGCGGGAATAGTGCCGTGCGCGACGACGGCCGACGGCGACGCCCGCAGTCCCCGCCGGCGCCGCAGCCCGAACCGGGTCAGCGACCCGATGTCGGCGGTCACCACCAGCGCGTCGCAGTCGAACACGCGGCCGTCGGCGGTATGCACCGCGGTGGCGCGGCGGCCCGCGTAGTCGACGCCGATCACCTCGGCGCGCAGTTCGAGGGTCCCGCCCGCGGCGGTGAACGCGCGCGCCAGCGCCGCGGCGATGGACCGCATGCCGCCCTCGGGGTAGGTGACGCCCAGGCAGGTGTCCATGTACGGGATCGCGCCGTAGACGCCGAGCGCCCGGTTCGGCGCCATGCCCGCGAACAGGGCCTGGAAGCTGAACAGCCGGGCCACGTCCGGATCGCGGATCACGCGCCCGACCTTGGGGCCGAGCCGGCCGAACGCGCCGAGCCGAACCAGTCGCGCCAGCGCCGTCCGCTTCTCCGGAATCCGCACCATATCGAGGGGCGACTCGAAGTTGGTGTCCATGAACTGCCGGAACTCGGCCTCGTACACGCCTTTCAGCCAGCCGCGCAGCCGCCGGTAGCGGCGGGCCGTGGCCGGTCCGCGCACCCGCGCGACCTCGTGGGCCATGCGCTCCTCGTCGGAGTAGACGCCGATCTGGGTGCCGTCGGCGAAGCGCGCCCGGTAGGCGGGGGCCATGTCGAGGATCGTCAGGCCGACCGACTCACGAGTGTGACCGACCACGGCCAGCGCCTCGTCGATGAGTTCGGGTAGGGTGAGAATCGTTGCCCCGGAGTCGATCTCGTAGTCCGGGCCGCGGTAGGACCCGACCCGCCCGCCGGGCCGGTCGTCGCGCTCCAGCACGGTCACCTGCCGCCCCGCCGCCAGCAGGTGCAGCGCCGCGGCCAGCCCGGACAGTCCCGCGCCGACCACGACCACCCGATCGGTCGGTCCCGCAACCGTTTTCATGCCACCTGCTTTCCCTCTGCGGTCAGGCCGCCGTGCGTCCCCGCCGGTCGGTCTGGCGACCACCTCGAACCGTGATCGGTGCGGACGGCCGTGTGCTGTCGTGCCGGATCAGTAGGTCCGCGCGGTGGCCGAGAGCGCCATGGCGCGCAGTTGCCGGGCCGCGTCCGGGGTCACGGTGCTGGCGTCCAGCGCCGTGAGGGCCTGCTCGGTGAGCGAGGCGATGCGCTGCTCGACGGCGTCGACCGCGCCGAGTTCGGTGAGGGCCGTGCGCAATTCGGCGACCTGCTCGGGGCTGAGGTCGGTGCCGAGGCTGGTGCGGATGAGCGCGGCGGTGGCGGGCGCGGTGGCGTCGGCGCGGCGCAGGGCCTCGGCGATGAGCACGGTGTGCTTGCCCTCGCGCAGGTCGTCGCCGGACGGCTTGCCGGTGACGGCCGGATCGCCGAACACGCCGAGCAGGTCGTCGCGCAGCTGGAAGGCGATGCCGATGTCGGTGCCGAATTCGCGGTAGGCGGCGATCACGTCGGGGGACGCGCCGGCCAGCGCCGCGCCCATGTGCAGCGGGCGTTCGATGGTGTAGGCGGCGGTCTTGAACCGGTTGATCCGCAGCGCGGCCTCCACCGATTCGTCGCCCGCGGACTCGCCGTGGATATCGAGCAGTTGCCCGCCCAGCACCTCGGTGCGCATGGCCGCCCAGACCGGGGCGAAGCGGGCGGCGGCGTCGGCGGGCAGCCCGGCGTCGCGGGTCATGTCGTCGGCCCAGGCCAGGGCCAGGTCGCCGATCAGGACGGCGACGCTGACGCCGTAGTGGTCGGCGTCACCGGTCCAGTGCTGATCCCGGTGCCGCTGTTCGTAATCCACGTGCACGGTCGGGAAGCCGCGGCGGGTGCGCGAGGAGTCGATGATGTCGTCGTGGATGAGCGCGCACGCCTGCACCAGTTCCAGTGCCGAGCAGGCGGTGAGCACGGCGTCGGCGTCCGGGTCCTCGGGGCTGCGGCCCGCGCCCAGCCAGCCGGTCCAGGCGAAGGCGGGGCGGGTGCGCTTGCCGCCGCGAATGACGAAGTCCTCCAGGGCCGCGGCCGCGTCCACGAAGACCGGGCCGAGGGGTTCGACGATCGGTTCGCGGGTGCGGAAGAAGGCGGTGAGGCGGTCCTCCACGGCGGCGACGAGTGATCCCGCGCCGACCGGGTGGCGGGTCGGGGTACCGGGTCCGGCGGACAGGGGAGCCTCCTTGGTGAGTGCGCGGCGCGGCGCGAGCGCGATTCCCCCGGCGATCGGTCTCGGGGTGCGTGCGACGACGGCGAACGCCCCCGGTGACCGGCCCGATCGCGCGGGCGTCAGGTCCGCGCGCGGGGTTGGCCCCGACTCTACCGACCGCCGGGTCGCGGCCGGGAATCGGTCGGGTCCCGTCCGGTCCCACCTGCTGGGATAGGCACAGGTCGGGGTCCGGGCCCGGACGCGGGCCCGTAAAATGCAGGCGTGAGTTTCGACAACGTACGGGGATATTCGACCCCTGGCCGAGTTTCCCGCACGCCGCATGTGTCCGGAACTCGCTCCGTGGTGCAGCAGCTGGGCCCACGTCCCGACGGGTCGGTTCCGTTCTCGGTCGAGTTCAATCCGCCGCGTGACGCCGCCGGTGAGGCGCGCCTGTGGCGGGCCGCCCGCGAATTCGAGCGGCTGCATCCGGCGTTCGTGTCCATGACCTACGGCGCCGGCGGCTCCACCCGCGACCGCACCATCCGGGTCACCGGCGAACTGGCGCGCGAGACCACGCTGCTGACCGTCGCCCACCTGACCGCGGTGGACCACTCGGTCGCCGAACTGCGTTCCATCGTCGGCGCCTACGCCGACTCGGGCATCCGCAATCTGCTGGTGCTGCGCGGCGATCCGCCGGGCGACGTGCTGGGCGAATGGCTCAAGCACCCCGAGGGCGTCGAATACGCCGAGGAGCTGGTGCGCATCGTGCGCGACCTGGGCGACTTCCACGTGGGCGTGGCCTCGTTCCCGCAGGGCCACCCGCGCTCCACCGACCTCGACGACGACACCCGCTTCCTGGTGTCGAAACTGCGCGCGGGCGCGGAGTATTCGATCACCCAGATGTTCTTCGACGTGGATCACTATCTGCGCCTGCGGGATCGGGCCATCGCGGCCGATCCGGTCGAGGGCGCGAAGCCGATCATTCCCGAGCTCATGCCGGTCACCTCGCTGCGCACGGTCGAGCGCGCCGAGGAGCTGTCGGGCCGTCCGCTCCCGGCGAAGGTGATCGAGCGGCTGCGCAAGGCCGCGGGCACCGGGCCGGAGGAGGATCGCGCGGCGGTCCGGGCCGAGGGCATCCAGATCGCCACGGAGATGGCCCAGCGCCTGATCTCCGAGGGCGCGCCCTGCCTACATTTCATCACCCTGAATTTCGCCAAGGCCACCAGCGAAGTGCTGGCGAACCTGGGCTATTCGGTGTCGGCCGCTCCGGCCAACGCCTGAGCGGATCGGTTCCGCCGCCGCGAATCGGGCCCGGCATGCCGGAGCAAATGACCGGAATGAACTGGTCAGCGGAGTAGCGTCCCCTCACGACTCGTGACCTCGAGGGGAGCCCTTCATGTCCGTGTTCCACCACCTCGTCCGGGTGGCCGGCGCCGTCAGCGCCTGCGCCGTGCTCGCCGCCGCCGGACCGGCAACCCTGGCGGGACCCGCCGCCGCGGCCCC
>NZ_JBSGCY010000254.1:0-4461 GCF_053602115.1 Nocardia sp. NPDC004582
CCCGGCGCGTTCCAGCACCAGCACGCGGGCCCCGTGCGCGGCCGCCTCGACCGCCGCGCAGCCGCCCGCGATGCCGAAGCCGGCGACGACCACGTCGAACTCATCGGACCATTCGGTAATGGAGTCCGCCGCAATGGTTTCCGGAATCTGTGTGCTCACCGCGCACCCTTCTTGATCTGCTCGAAGAACGCCCGCATATGCGGCCCGATCTCCGCGAGTTCGATGAACGGCACGCCCGAGTCCGCGCCGTCGAGGTAGGCGAACCGCATCTGCCCGCCCATATCGCCCTGTTGTACCACCGGAATCCCCCGGGCCTCGGCGTCTTTCAGCGCGGCGTCGAAGTCGGCGGGCTCCAGGCAGATGTGGTGCAGCCCCGCTCCCCCGCGTTCGAGGAATTCGGTGTAGATGGAGCGGCCGTGCACCGGCTGGATGAGTTCGAGCTGCATGTCACCGCTGTACCCGAGCGAGATGTGCGCGGTGAAGTCGGCGGCCGCGCCGCGATACACGCAGGTCTCGGGGCCGAAGCGCACGTCGGGCATCCGCATCCAGCCCGTCACGCCCATGGTCGTCGTCAGGAATTGTTCCCCGGCCGCGATGTCCTCGACCACCCATGCGATCTGGGTGACGGGCCCTTCGGTCACGCTCGTGCTGTCCACTTCGGCAGTTAATCACAATCGCTTAATTTGGCAAGGGCTACTCGTAGTCCGGATCGGCGTCCGACGGCGCGGTCCAGCCCTTGTTGCTCAGCCCGTAGAACGTCGCCACCAGCAGATACAGCACCAGCGCCGCGATCGGCGACAGGAATCCGACCCCGATGCACGCCGCGTAGACCAGAATCCCCGGCCAGGCCCGCCAGCTCTCCCGCCGCGCGTAATCCGCCCCCAACCCCGCCTTCAGCATCTCCGGCCGCTTCGCCAGCCGCCACCACATGGGCGCCCACGGCACGGTCATCAGCACCCCCACGATCCCGTACAACCCCACCGCCACCACCGCGTCCCGGTGCGTCCCGTGCACGACATTCTCGGCCACCACCATGGTCGGGAACGGCACGAGCGAAATCCCCAGCAGCAGCAGCAGATTCCACCACCGCAGCACATGATCGATGCGCCGCAACCGCCCGAAGAAGGTGTGGTGATTCATCCACACCACCCCGATCGTCATGAACGACGCCAGATACGCCACGTACGACGGCCAGATATGCCCGAGCGCCTGCAACAATCGCCCGGGCTCGTGCTCGGGCACCCGGATCTCCAGAATCAACAGGGTGATGGCGATCGCCATCACCCCGTCGCTGAACGCTTCCACCCGAGCGGTTCCCGCGAGCGTGCGTTCCGGAACCGATCCCTCACTCATGCATCGCAGCGTAGACCGGTTCCGTGGTCGGCTCGATTCGCTTGACGCGCTTGACCGTTCGCACGGTGATGATGATCATGACGGCGGTGACGCCGACCATCAGGGCGCTCGACAGCCAGGTCATGGTGTGGATGGGCAGGCGGTAGACGAGCACCACCCGCAGGATCGATTCGCCGATGAGGCCGGCGCCCCACATCAGGGCGATCCGGTTCAGCAGCCGACGGACCACCGGGTTGGTCCGGAACTTGTGGTCCAGCTGGGCCAGCTTCTCGGGAGCCCCGGCGAGGCCCTTGCGGGCGGCGACGTAGGTCAGGGGCTTGCCGAGCAGGGCGCTGATCAGGAAGGCGAGGCCGATCGCGGCGGTGGTGACCGAGTCGCGGACGATCATCATGCGGGCGTCACCGCTGATCAGCGAGGATCCGATGCCGAAGGCGAAGCCCGCCAGGATGAGCGCGGCCAGGGCGTCGATCTTGCGGGCCCGGATCACGCCGACGAGCACCACGGCGCCGGAGAACAGCGCTCCCGCCAGCAGGGCGATGAAGTCGGAGTATCCGGCGGCGTGCAGGGCGTAGTAGGCGGCGAGGGGCACCGCGATATCGCGGAGGCTGGGGGCCAGCATTCGCAGCACATTCGGCCGGGCGGCGGGCGCGGCGAGCGTGTTGTCAGCCATGATGCGAACTCCTGTAATCGGTTTCTGCGCTACAGGAATGACGCTACGGAGACCGCCGCCGCACCGAATCTGCCAACCATCACCTCCCGGCCATGACAGTTGTCATGCTGACACGCCGTTTCCCGCCCTCCCGGCTTCGGGTTGCGGCGGCGGCGATGATTTCCGGTGCCGAACGTCGTCTCCATTCACAGCGGCCGAAACACCGAGCGAACACCGATTCGAGGAGTTGACCATGTCGTACACAACGCAGCCCGGCGATCCGATCTGGACCGATATCTTCACCACCGACACCGAGGGCGCGATCGCCTTCTACGGCGAATTGCTCGGCTGGACGGCCGAGGTCGCGGCGGAGCACGGGAACTACATCACCTTCCGCAAGGACGGCAAGGCCGTGGCGGGTGGAATGGCCAATGACGGCTCGGGCGGTCCGAGCCAGTGGATGGTGTACCTGGCCAGCACCGATGCCGAGAAGACGGCCGAGAAGGTGACCGCCGCGGGCGGTATGACGGTGGTGCCGGTGATGCCCGTGGCCGATCTGGGGAAGTTCGGGGTGTTCGGCGACAACGGCGGCGTCGGGGTCGGCGTGTGGGAGCCGGGCACCATGGGCGGGTTCGAGCAGCGCGGCGTGGTCGGCGACGGACACTGGGAGGGCCACGTCGGTGCGCCGTCCTGGTTCGAATTGCACACCCGAAGCTATGACGACGCGCTGAAGTTCTATCGCGAGGCGTTCGGCTGGCAGGATCCGTTCACGATCGCCGACACCCCCGAATTCCGTTACACCACCATCCATTCCGTGACCCCGATGCTGGGTGGCGTGATGGATTCGTCGGGCTTCCTGCCGCCGAGCGTGCCCGGGTATTGGGCGGTCTACTTCGGTGTCGAGGACGTGGACGCGTCGGTGCGGAAGGTGCAGGAGCTGGGCGGCAGCGTGGTGCGCCCGCCCGAGGACACTCCGTACGGCCGGCTGGCGGCGGTGGCCGATCCGGCCGGTGTGCGATTCAGCCTGGGCGGCAACAAGTCCTGACCCGGAACGGGACGAACGGCCCGGTCTCCACAGCGACCGGGCCGTTCGAATCATCCCGTGACGACGTGGTCTACGCCCCAGCAGCGCGTCCGGCGTCGTCGCGGGAAGTCTCTCACCGCATTCAGCCCCGCACCCCGGTCGCCAGGGTCTGTTGCCTGCCCAGTCCGGCCACCTCCGCGACGACGACATCGCCGTCGCGCAGATAGGGTTTCGGCTCCGGACGGCCGACCGCGACGCCCGCGGGCGTGCCGGTGAGCACCAGGTCGCCGGGTTCCAGGGTCATCAGCGTGCTCAGATAGCGCAGCACCTCACCGACCCCGGCCACCATGTCGCCGGTCGAACCCGCCTGCCGCTGTTCACCGTTCACCCACAGCTGCAGACTCAGCGCCTGTGGTTCGGCGACCTCGTCGGGGGTCACCAGCCACGGCCCGACGGGCGTGAAGGTGTCGTAGGACTTGCCCTTCACCCAGGTCGGTTCGCCCGCGATGCCATCGCGTTCGGTGACGTCGTTGGCGGTGACATAGCCGCCCACCGCCCCCAGCGCGGTGGCCGCGTCCGGGCAGTCGCGCAGGCGGCGGCCGATCACCACGCCCAGCTCCACCTCGTGGTCGGTGGCGGCGCTGTCGCGCGGCAGTTCGATGGCGTCGTAGGGACCGCTGACCGTGGTGCCGGGCTTGAGGAAGACGACGGGCCGCTCCGGGATGGCCGCGCCGATGGCGGCGGCGTGGTCGGTGTAGTTGAGTCCGACGCCGATCACCTTGCCGGGCCGGGCGATCGGCGCCCCGATCCGGGCGGCGGAGTCCACCTCGGGCAGCGTGCCGGAGGCCAGCGCCCCCAGGAGCGCCCCGAGCGCGACGGGGTCACCGAGCAGCGTCCCGTCGATGTCGGCGGTCACCGCGGACACGTCGCGCAGCACGCCGTGTTCGTCGATGGCGGCGGGCCGCTCGGCCCCTTTCGCCCCTACTCGCAGCAGTTTCATGCGTCGCCTCCGGACTGTTCGGACACCGTGGCGGCCACGCGGCGGCCGCCCGGCAGGTAGTCGTCCGCGATGCGAACACCCAACTGCTGCAACAACATCAACCCGGCGCTCAGGCAGCGCTGCTCGTCGGGTTCGATCTCGAGCAGCGAATACACGGCCGCGAAACCGGCTTGGTGGAAACGCTCCGGCGGCAAGGTGTTCCGGCCGCACACCGCGATCACGGGCACGCCCGCCGCTCGCGCGGCCGCGGCGACACCGGCGGGCGCCTTGCCGTGCAGGGTCTGCTCGTCGAGCTTGCCCTCTCCGGTGATGACCAGGTCCACCCCGGCCAGCCGTTCGTCGAAACCGACCAGTTCCAGCATCAATTCGATGCCGGGCCGCAGGGTCGCGCCGAGCACCGCGAGCGCGGCGAATCCGACGCCCCCCGCGGCGCCG
>NZ_JBSGCY010000255.1:0-4457 GCF_053602115.1 Nocardia sp. NPDC004582
GGCTCCTGGGCGGCGGCGGTGCTGCCGCTGTCGATCGGGGCCGGCGTGCTGGGCGCGCTGCTGATCGGAATCGTGCTGTACGGCAGCGGTTCTCCGATCCCGACGGCCGGCTTCCAGACCGTCGCGCCCGGCGGCATCACCCCGATGGCGTTCACCGTGCTGGTGCTGGTGCCGCTGTCGGCGTTCGAGGCGGTCGCGGTGCTGCCCGCCGCCGCGCAGGCGCTGACCACCGGCCGCGCCGCGCTGCACCGGCTGGACCGGCTCGAATCCGGAACGGTCGGAGCAGAACGCGAACCCGGCACCACGCCGGTTTTCCCGGCGCTGCCCGGCGGCCGGCGGATCGCGGTGGTCGGACCCAGCGGCGCGGGCAAGACCACACTGCTCATGGCCTGGGCGGGACTGTTCGACACGCCCCGGCCGGGCGTCACCTTCTTCGCCGAGGACGCGCACCTGTTCGGCACCACCGTGCTGGAGAACCTGCGCGTGGCGCGCGGCGACATCACCGCGGCCGAGGCCGAATCCGCGTTGCGCGCGGTCGGGGCGGGGGAGTGGCTGGACTCGCTGCCCGACGGCGTCGAGACCGATCTGGTCGGTGGCGCGGCCGCGGTCTCGGGCGGTCAGCGCCGCCGGATCCTGCTGGCGCGCGCCCTGCTCTCGCCCGCGCGGGTGCTGCTGCTCGACGAACCCACCGAACACCTCGAGGCCGACGCCGGGGCCGAACTGCTGCGCCGCCTCCTGGACGACTCGAGCGGCCTGGTGGATCGCGACCGCACGGTCGTGGTCGTCACCCACCAGCTGCCCCCGGACACGAAGGCCGACACCATCGTTCGCGTCGAATCCGGAGGTGTGCTCGAGTTCGTTCCCCGTATTCCCGAAACCACCGTCTGACCTGCCTTTTCGCAGTCCGCGAAAATACGTTGCCGCCGGTGCCGGATCCGACTAATTTCGTCGGTACACAGGAAGGAGGTGGTTCGAGAATGATTTCCAGGACGCGTGAGGTGGCTGCCAGCTAGGCGCTACCGCTGCAATCGGATTCCGATCGCGCGAGCCCTCGCGAATCCACGGCAGTCACCCGGCCCCCGAGTTACGGTCCGTCCGACCGGACTTGCGTGAAGAACGTTGCATCCTTCCGCAGGTATGACTCGGGGGCCGTACTGCGCCGCCTCCCCGGGACTTCAGCGGGCGGCTGAGAGCCGTATGAGTTGGCATTCCGTGCCTGCGTCGGGTGCCCAAACAATATTGGGGGTACCCCATGAGGTACCCCCATCGCAGCGAAATCAGTTGTCGCGTGCCGTATCGGCAGGCTCTCAGCCGATGTACCGCTTCAACCGCGCCGAGAGCCGCGGCTCGAGCGCGCCGTCGGCCGCGATGCGCTCCTCGACGTAGCCCAGGTCGCCGCCCTCGACGATGCCGTAGAGGCGTTTCGCGCCGCCGACCACGATGCCGGACTGGCTGCGGATCACCACGTCGGTGGCCAGCTCCCAGGACGACTGGGTCAGGGCCTGGCCGTAGAACAGCTCGACAATGCCGGTCGAGTGCGTGAGCAGCAGCTCCAGCACCTCGTCGTCGCCGTCGATGCCGACCCGCCAGAAGCCGCTCTCACGCAGGTCCGGGCCGTCGTACTCGCCCTCGGAGGTCAGCTTCCAGGACCGGGATTCCCAGGTCAGGTAGTCGCCGCCGTCGTGGGCGACGACGATCTGCTGACCGAAGCGGTAGTCGCCGGTCTCGGGGTCGTTGCCCTCGCCCTCACCGCGCCACACACCGACCAGCGGCAGCAGCGCGAGCATGGATGAACTCAGATCGGGGCCCAGCCGCAGATTCGCGGTGTCCACGGGCAGCGGCAGATCGGGGAGCGTCGGAACGTTCAGCCCCCCGGTCGACTTGGCCCGCTCGACCGCCTCCGCGACCGCCTGGTCGCCGCTGCGGCGCGAACCGGCGGCGTCCTCGGACGCCGAACCGTTGGCCACTCCGTTTTCGGTGTTCTCGTGGGCCGGATCTGTCACGACTCGGTGAACAGCCGGTAGAGGACGTACAGACCGAACCAGGCGATCAGCACGGACACGAGTACCAGCAGAATTTCGAAGGTAAGCACCACGTCTCGGAGTCTAATCGCACCGCCGCGATCACGTGAAAACGACCCCGGGAAAATCACACCGATACACCAGAACGGCCCCGGGATCATGAATCCCGGGGCCGTTCTTGATGTTTCGCCTTACTTGGCGACGGTGACGTCCACGTTGTGGATGCCGTTGCCCTCCGGCGACACCTCGGCGGTGCCGTTGCCGGACGCCGACAGCGCGCGGATGGTCCACGAGCCCGGCGCGGCGAAGAAGCGGAAGTCGCCGGTGCCCGAGGCCACGACCTCGGCGGTGAAGTCGCCGTTGCCGTCCAGCAGGCGGACGAACGCGCCACCGACGGTCTGGCCGTCAGCGGTCAGGACGCGGCCGGTGATGACCGTCTCCTTCTCGACGTCGACGCCGGCCGGGATGGCCTGTCCCTGGGTAGGTGCTGCACACATATTGATTACGCTCCCAACTCGATCGGTGCACCGACGAGGGAACCGTATTCGGTCCAGGACCCGTCGTAGTTCTTGACGTTCTGGTGGCCCAGCAGCTCCTGCAGCACGAACCAGGTGTGCGAGGAACGCTCGCCGATGCGGCAGTACGCGATGGTCTGCTTCTCGCCGTCCAGACCGGCCTCCTTGTAGATCTCCGCCAGCTCGGCGTCGCTCTTGAAGGTGCCGTCCTCGTTCGCGGCCTTGGACCACGGGACGTTGATGGCGCCGGGGATGTGGCCCGGACGCTGCGACTGCTCCTGCGGCAGGTGCGCCGGAGCCAGGATCTTGCCCGAGAACTCGTCGGGCGAACGCACGTCGACCAGGTTCTTGGCGCCGATGGCGTCGATGACCTCGTCACGGAAGGCGCGGATGGACAGGTCCTGCGCGGCGGCCTTGTAGTCGGCGGCCGGGCGCACCTTGACGTCCTTGACCAGCGGGCGGCCGTCCAGCTCCCACTTCTTGCGGCCGCCGTCGAGCAGCTTCACGTCCTGGTGGCCGTACAGCTTGAAGTACCAGTAGGCGTAGGCGGCGAACCAGTTGTTGTTGCCGCCGTACAGCACCACGGTGTCGTCGTTGGAGATACCGCGCTCGGACAGCAGCGCGGAGAACTGCTCCTGGTTCACGAAGTCGCGGCGGACCTGGTCCTGCAGGTCCTTCTTCCAGTCGAGACGCACGGCGCCCTCGATGTGCCCCAGGTCGTAGGCCGAGGTGTCCTCGTCCACCTCGACCAGGACGACGCCCGGGGTGTTCAGGTTCTCTTCGACCCAGTCTGCGGAGACCAGGACATCGGAGCGAGCCATGTTGTTCCTTTCGGTGCGGTGCCGTGTTCAGGCGTTGCGTTCGTGTGGCTGAGTGATCGGGATGGTCAGGGGCGGAGTCGGGCGACCAGCGGATAGATCTGGCAACCCAGGCAGATGCCGAACGCCGCGTTCAGGAAGGCCGCGAACAGTGCGAATCCGGCGAAGATCGAGCCCGCCACGGTGCTGCCGGCCGCGAAGCCGAGCACGCCCAGCACCGCGAAGACCAGACCCACCAGCTGCGCGAACCGCAGCGGCGCAATGGGTTCCAGCTCGGTCGGCGCGCCGTTGCGCGGCGCGACCAGGGCCGCGTAGATCCGGCCGTATGGGCTGCGCTTGGGGCCGTTGGCCGCGCCCAGGCCGAAGACCACGGCCTGCGCGGCCAGCAGTACGGCGGCCGCGGGGACCGAGACGGAAGCGAGAATCAGGACGAGGGCGAGCACCGCGGTGGTGATCCAGGCCGCGAACCGGGGACCCCGGACATCGACCTGCTCCACGGGCGGTGTGCTCGTAGTGGTGTTCGACATGAAAGGAAGTACTCCTGCGCTCGAGGATGTATTGGCCAGATCGCCGGAGGATCGACATGATCTCTCAACAGCGGGGGATACAACCGGTCGGCGACAGAGTTATAGAAAGGCCGACCGGCTAGCGGCACAGGCAGCAACAACCACCGAGCCGACACAGGTCTACCGTGCGGCGTCGGGTGAGCATCAGCTCGCGGTTGGATTGCACGAGAGGGAGTTTACCCAATTTTCGGGGGAAATTGGACCCGGGGTCCGTAATGCTGGTCACTCATCGGCCGTGGAGACCGTCAACGAGGCCATTGACGTGCGCAGATCCGCGGCCTTCGGAACGCCGGAGATTCGGAAGCGTTCCAATCCTCGAGAATCCAATCCGAAAGTGGTCGGCAGCGACAGCACGTTCAGCTCCCGGGCGAGCTCCGCGAACTCGTCGATGTCGACCTCCAGATCCAGCGGAGGCAGCTCGGCGTCGGCCAGTTCGGCCACCACGCCGGGCACGCGCTGCGCGTCTACATCCCCTACGGCACCCAGTGGTACGGCTATCTCATGCGCCGGCTCGCCGAACGCCCGGCCAATCTCGGC
>NZ_JBSGCY010000256.1:0-4386 GCF_053602115.1 Nocardia sp. NPDC004582
GGGCTCCAGGCGCGGGACCGGGGTGGCGGCGCCGCCGTTGCCGTTGCCGCTCGCGGTGGCGTGGCCGTTGGTGGCGGGTGCGGGCTCGGGGGTTTCCGGGGTGGCGGCGGTGGTTTCCGGTGCGGGGGCCGGGGAGTCGGGGGCCGGGGAGTCGGAGTCCGGGTCGGCGGCGGCGCGTTCGGCTTCGTAGTCCTGGCGCATGGCGTCGGTGATGATCGACGTCTCGGCGGTGACCGGGTCGTCGAAGGGGGTGGCGAAGGCCGGCGGCTCGGGGTGGGAGGGGTCGAACTTGGGGGCGATGCGGGCGCGCGGGTCGTCCTCGTCCTCGGTCTGATCGGGGGACGACCACGGGTCCCAGGGGTCCGCGTTCGACCAGTTATCGTTCGCCGCTTCCGGAGACTCGACCGCGTCGCCTCCCGGAAGTTCTTGGACGCGAACGGCATCGGCCCGCAGGGCGGGGCGCTCGGAGGGCAGGTCGCCGTCGAACAGACGCTGCAGGCTCTCGCGCAGGACCGTGAGTTCGGCGCGCAGCGCGGCCATTTCGGCGGCGTCCGCGCCGACCTCGTGGCGGACCCGGGTCTCCACGCCCAACTCGTATTCGCGGCGCGCAGCAACCTCGCGTTCCAGCTGCAGTTGATAGACCTTCTGGAGGTCACCCACTTTCGCCTTGTCGACGGCCGCCTCCCTGCGATAACGGGTGGCGGCGAGGGCGCCGATGGCGGCCGCCCACAGCGCCGCGACCAGGCCCACCCGAATCAGGTGGAGGTTGTCACTGAAGACCAGGAAAACGCTGGCAACCAGTCCGAGGAGAAGCAGAAAGCCGGTGAAGAACTTTCCCGCATCCTCCCGGCGGCGACGGGAAGCACTGCTACGGGAGGGTGAAACCATGTCCGCCAGCGTAGCGTGATCTTCCGGGCACGTCCTCGACCTGAAGGATGATCAGCATCATTCCGTTAGCTACGAAGTAGCCGCTTCGTCGGGCGGCTCGATGGGCGCGCGACAGCAATACTCCAGCCACAAAGCCGCCGCGACCAGCGCGATACCGCTGACCAGACCCACCACCGTGCCCGGTGTATCCGCCGTCGCCGCACGCAGATCCGAATGCATGGCCAGCCACACCAGAAAACCCAGCCAGATACCGCCCACCAGCGAACCCACCTGCGCAGACGCCTTGGCCAACGCCACCGCGCGGGCCGCCGTGATCGGATGCAGCTGCCCCGAACCCGGACCGATCCCGTGATTGTCCTTGCGCTGGCGAATCACGAAGGCCAGCACCACTTCCAGCAGCGCCACCGGCAGCAGCGACGCGCCCGAGAACACCGAGATCGGCGGGAAACTGGAGTACGCCACATTGGTGGCGATCCACGCCACCACCGCGGCCAGCAGCACGTTCGCGCACAGATCGAGAATGCGAGTCGGTTTCACCGCGGCGTCCAGCCCAGCGTCAACTCGGTGCGGCGCACGCCCAGCACCTCGGCACCGTCCAAGGCCGACAGCCACTCTCGCAGCGAGCGCAGCGCCCCGGCCGCCTCCAGCTCCGCGTCCGGCTCCACCTCGAGCCACGGCACCAGCACGAACGCGCGGTGATGCGCCTGCGGATGCGGCAGCGTCAGCACCGGATCCTGACTGCGCACCACGGTCCGGCCGTCACGGCGGCGCTGCTCGGCGGACACCACGTCCACGTCGAGAGTGCGCGCGCCCCAGCGGACTTCCCGGACCCGGCCCGCGGCCTGCTCCAGCTCCTGGCCCAGGCGTAGCCAATCCGAGGGCTCCAGCGCCGGATCCTCGGCCACCAGCACGGCATTCAGATAGTCCTGCTGCGGCACCCCGCCCCACGGCGGCGTCGAGTACACCGACGAGACCGCCACCAGGCGCGGGCCCAGCGCCTCCACGACACTGCGCAGATGCGCCAGCCGGTCGCCGAGATTGGATCCGATCGACAGGACTACGCGGGTCACCGCTACTCCTCCGCTCCCTCAGGGTCTGCTGCGCGCCGGCGGGACGTGACTACACGGACGTCTTCGAAGGTATGCGGAATCGGCGCGAAAGGCTTGTGCAGCACCACTTCCAGCGCCTGGATCCGGGTATCGGCCATCACCTCGTCGGCGATGTTCGAGACCACCGTCTCGATCAGGTCCTTGGGCTCGCCCGCCACGATGGCCACCACCTGCTCGGCGAGCTCGCCGTAGTGGACGGTGTCGGCGATGTCGTCGGATTTCGCGGCGGCCGAGAAGTCGGTCCACAGCGTGAGATCCACGACGAACTCCTGGCCGTCGCGCTTCTCGAAGTCGAACACGCCGTGGTGGCCGAAGACGCGCAGGCCGCGCAATTCGATCCGGTCCCCGCTCACTGCCGCTGCCCCGCTTCCCGATAGCGCTCCCGCAGCCGCCGCGCGGCCCGGGTGGTGGCGTCCACCACCGAGATGGCGTCCAGCGACGACCGGACATCGTGCACCCGCACGCCCCACGCGCCGTGCTCGGCGGCCAGGGCGGAGATCGTGGCCGTGGCCACCTCGCGGCCGTCGGGCGGACGCGGCGTCTCGCCCTCGGCCAGCAGCGCGCCGAGGAAACGCTTGCGGGAGGCCCCGATCAGGATCGGGATCCCGGCGTCCATCATCTCGGTCATGCGATAGAACAAGCCGCCCAGCAACTCCCAGTTGTGGTCGGCGTTCTTGGCGAAGCCCAGGCCCGGATCCAGCACCAGCTGCTCCAGGCCGACGCCGCCGGCGAGCGCGAACTCGACCTGAGCGTTGAGCTCCTCCCACACCTTCGACACCACGTCGTCGTATTGCTCGGCGGGCCCGGCGTGCCGGTAGTCGGCCTCGGCCCGCCAATGCATGAGGATCCACGGAATCCCGGTCTCCGCGACCACTTTCACCATGTCCGGGTCGGCGCGACCGCCGGAGACGTCATTGACCATGGTCACGCCCGCCGCGATCGCCGCCGCGGCCACATCGGCCCGCATGGTGTCCACACTGGTCGGCACCCCGGCCGCGGCCAGCTCCCGGATCACCGGAACCACCCGCGCCGCTTCGGTTTCCGGATCGATCCGGATCGCGCCCGGCCGCGTCGACTCACCGCCGACATCGACGATGTCCGCGCCCAGCTCGTACAACTCGAGCCCGTGCGCGACCGCCAGCCCCGGATCCAGGTAGCGGCCACCATCGGAGAACGAATCGCTGGTGACGTTCACGACGCCCATGACCACACAGGAACGTCCCCCACGCGGCTCCAACAGGCGTGTTGTCACAACGTCACCACGCTCCCGCCCCCAAGGTTCGCGGCCGTCTCGATTCTGGACTGACGGAGCGACGGAGCGAAGCGGAGGAGCGGAGGAGGGAAGAATCGAGACCACGGGGCCGCGAACCAGCCGGAGCGAAGCGGAGGCAAATTGGACACAGCACTCACTTTCGGAGGATGAGGTCCAGGGCCTCGGCGCGCGAGGAGGCGTTGCTCTGCAGCATGCCGCGCACGGCCGAGGTGGTGGTGGACGCGCCCGGCTTGCGAATGCCGCGCATCGCCATGCACAGGTGCTCGGCCTCGATCACCACGATCGCGCCGCGCGGATCCAGCTTCTCCATCACCGCGTCGGCGATCTGGGAGGTGAGCCGCTCCTGCACCTGCGGGCGCTTGGCGTAGAGGTCGACCAGGCGGGCCAGCTTGGACAGACCGGTCACCCGGCCGTGCGGGCCGGGGATGTAGCCGACGTGCGCGACGCCGTGGAACGCCACCAGGTGGTGTTCACAGGTCGAGTACATGGGGATGTCACGCACCAGCACCAGTTCCTGGTGCCCTTCCTCGAAGGTGGTGTTGAGCACGTCGGACGGGTCGGTGAACAAGCCCGCGAACATCTCGCGGTAGGCCCGGGCCACCCGGGCGGGGGTATCGGCGAGACCGGGACGGTCCGGATCCTCGCCGACGGCGATCAGCAGCTCGCGGACAGCGGCCTCGGCACGCTCCTGATCGAACGGCCGACCGGTGTCGAGCGCGATCGGGCCGGATACGACACGATTGTTGGTGGCCGACAATCGACACCTCCTGTGTTGACTTGCCGCACATACAGACGCGGCCTGGACGCGGTCGCCGTGCCACTCGGGCGAGTCCGTTCGCAGGGGCAATCGCCTCCGCGAACGAACTCGCCCGAGCCGGGCCGCGAACCCATAGAGCCTATCGGGACCGCGGTCAGCGACGACCGTTCGGTCCGTCCCAACCGTTCTTCTCGTCCTCGTCATTCCCGGCGGCGGGCGGCGCGGCCGGAGGCTCCGGCTGCTGATAGCCCGGCTGGTACTGACCACCCGGCTGATACCGCTGGTTGCCCGCGGGCGCCCAGCCGCCGTACGCGCCGCGCGGCTGCGGGGCCTGAGCCTCGTCCTCCTGCGGCGGCCAC
>NZ_JBSGCY010000257.1:0-4345 GCF_053602115.1 Nocardia sp. NPDC004582
GCCTCGGCGAGGGCGGCGGCGACCGGTTCGGCGCGGCGGGCTCGATCGAGTTCGGTCTGGCGATCCGCGCGGTGGGCGGCGGTGGCGGCGAAGTCGGCGAGCTGGGCGTGGGCGGCGGCGCGGCGGCGGAACAGATCGTGGCGGCGGCGCTCGGCCTCGGCGGCGGCGCGGACGCGCGACGAATCCTGTTGGCGCTGTCGGAGGTCCGCAGCGGTGGCGGTGAGCGTGGCGCGCGCGGCGGTGAGCAGGGACTGCGACCAGCCGACCGATTCGAGAATGCTCACGGTGTCGGTGGTGGGCAGCCCGGCGGCGGTGCCGACGCGGGCGATCAGGGCGTCGATACCGTGCTTGCGGGTGTCGAGGTCGGCGGTGCTCGCGCGACGCTTGTCGATCAGCCACTGTTCGGCGGTGCCGAAACGTTCGGTGTCGAAGAGCTTTTCGAGCAGCTTCTCGCGTTCCTCGTTGTCGGCGCGCAGGAAGCGGGCGAAATCGCCCTGGGGCAGCAGGACCACCTGGAAGAACTGGTCGGCGCTCATGCCCAGCAGACGCAGCACCTCATCGCCGATATCGGGGATGCGGGAGAGGTTCTGGCCGCGGCCGTCCAGCCACTCCAGGGTGGCGACCGAGTTCTCCTTCACCCACCCGGATTTGGCGCGCTTGCTGGGCCGCTGGAACTCCGGGGAGCGGATCAGCCGCAGCGTCCGGCCTCCGACCGTGGCCTCGAGCAGGACGCGCGGCGGGGTCTGCTCGTCGGCGTGATCGGAGTGCAGGCGCTTGCCCTCCTCACGCGCGCCGGGCACCTTCCCGTACAACGCGAAGGCGATGGCGTCGAGCACCGTGGTCTTGCCGGCCCCGGTCTGCCCGTGCAGCAGGAACAGCCC
The DNA here is from genome assembly GCF_053602115.1 of Nocardia sp. NPDC004582. Classification (NCBI taxonomy): domain Bacteria; kingdom Bacillati; phylum Actinomycetota; class Actinomycetes; order Mycobacteriales; family Nocardiaceae; genus Nocardia; species Nocardia sp. NPDC004582. The sequence goes on from NZ_JBSGCY010000257.1 coordinate 882, forward strand.
GTCGGCGCCCAGTTCGTCGAAATCCACCACGGCCGTCTCGGCGAACGGCCCGAACGCCGTCAACTCCAGCCGATGCAGCCGCATGCCGTGACCCCTTCCCGCGACGCCTCAACCCATTCGACAGCCGATCGCACGCGCGCACCCGCGCGACACGCCGAAATGCCCCGCGCCCCAACGCTCATGCGGTCATCCCGTCCGCGGCCTCGCCGGACTCACCCGTCCCGAGACCGAACTCCTCCGCATCGAACAACCCGAGCATCGCATCGGCCTCCGCCGCGTCCGCCCCGCGCACCGACCCGTCGAACCCCGCCGCACTGACCACCCGCTCCGCCTCGGCCGCCCCCCGCCCCGCGGCAACGGTAGGCAGCGTCGTGCGTTCTTCGCGCGCGGAAATGCGGCCGGGGCCGTCCTTTTCGTGAGTGGCGGCCGCGAGGGCGCGTTCGAGCCAGGTCATCTCGCCGGCGGTCGGGACGCCCCGGACGTCGGAGAGGAAGCTCTGGGCGATCTCGGTGTCGCGGCGGCCGTGGACGCGTTCGCGGTAGCGGAGTTCCGGGTTGCCGTCCGGGCGTTGCCATTCCACGTGGACCGCGTGCGGGAAACGGTCGCGCAGCCGGCGCAGGGCGTCCACGGGGCGCGCGGTGTCGGTGAGGGTGGCCGACACATAGTGGGATTCGGCCGCGGCGTGCTCCGGCGACTCCAGCAGGGATTCCAGCGGTCCGGTGAGCTGGGACAGGCCGCGCACCACCGGGAGATCGCACCGTCGCACCGCGGCGAGCCCGGTGGCGTCGAGATCCACGATCCACACCGCCTTGCGATGCGAGCGCTCGCCGAACGAATACGGCAGCGGCGATCCCGAATACCGGACCGACTCCGACAGCGTCTGGGGCGAGTGCAGGTGCCCCAGGGCCGTGTAGTCGATCCCGTCGAACGCCGACAGCGACACCGTCTCCACCCCGCCCACGGAAATGGATCGCTCCGATCCCGTCGCCTCACCGCCCACCACGAACGCGTGCGCCAGCACCACCGAGCGCGCGCCGGTCCGCACCGCCAGATCCGCGCGCACCCGCCCCATGGCCGCGTCCAGAATCTCGGCGTGTGAACGCGCCTGCGGTACACCCAATTCCACCCGGGTGATCTCCGGCTCCAAGTACGGAATGCCGTAAAAGGCAATTTCACCGAACTCGTCGGACAGCACGATCGGCCGCGCCACATCCGCGATCCGGCAGCGCAAATGCAATCCGCCCGCCGCGGCGAAACTCCCGAGCGCACCCAGCCGAGTCGGCGAGTCATGATTTCCGGAGGTCGCGATAATCGTCGCCCCCGCCGCCCGAATTGCCTCGAATCCCCGATTGCACACCGCGATCGCGTCAGCGCTGGGAATGGAACGGTCGTACACGTCCCCCGGCAGCACGACCACGTCCACCCCCTCGGCTCGCACCAATTCCGCGATGGCCAGCAGCGAGCACTCCTGATCGAGCAGCAGATCGACGCCGTGAAAGGTGCGCCCGATATGCCAGTCGGAGGTGTGCAGGATCCGCATGCCGGAGAACGCTAGGCGATCGCCCCGACAAATTCACCCGCCCTCGGCGCGTCCCGGCAACGTCGCACCCGAGGACACGGCCGCGGTGCCGGATTCAGGGGATTGTCGGTGCGGTACGGCACTATCACAGGCCATGACCGCACCGATGCTGTTCGCGCTGCTGTTGGTGTTCGTTTCGGGGCTGGCCCTGGGCTGGCTGGGGCATGCCGCGCGGGCGGGGCGGCGGGGCGCGATGGCCGAGGCGAGACTGGCGGCCATGCGGGACAACGAGCGGTTGTTGCGGCAATCACTCGGGGCGGCCAGCGAGGACGCGGCGCGGCGGCAGTCGCATGCGATCGGCGCGCTGGTGGAGCCGCTGCGCGACGCGGTCGGAAGCCTGGACCGGCATATCCGGGAGGTCGAGCACAACCGCATCAACGCGTATTCGGGCCTGCGCGAACAGGTCGCGGGCATGCAGCGGATGTCGCACCAGTTGTCCACGCAGACCGGCCAATTGGTGGCCGCCCTGCGCGCGCCCCAGGTGCGCGGCCGCTGGGGCGAGATCCAGCTGGAACGGGTGGTCGAGCTGGCCGGAATGGCTCGGCACTGTGACTTCGACACCCAGGTGACCCGCCGCGGCGACACGGTGGTGCGGCCGGACCTGGTGGTGCGCCTGTCCGGCGGCCGCCAGATCGTGGTGGACGCCAAGGTGCCGTGCACCGCCTTCCTGGACGCCGCGAGCACCGAGGATCCGCGCGAGCGCGACGGCCACCTGGCCCGGCACGCTCGGCACCTGCGCAATCACGTGGATCAGCTGGCCGCCAAGGAGTACTGGGCGGCCTTCGAACCGTCCCCCGATTTCGTGGTGCTGTTCGTGCCCGGCGATCCCTTCCTGGACGCGGCGCTCACCGCCGATTCCGGATTGCTCGAGTACGCCTTCGGTCGCAATGTGGTCCTGGCGACGCCCACCACACTCATGGCCCTGCTGCGCACGGTGGCGCTGGGCTGGCGACAGGAGGCGATGTCGGCGGATATGGCCCTGATCCAGCAGCTGGGCCGCGAGCTCTACACCCGCCTCGGCACCACCGGCCGCCACCTGGACCGGCTGGGATCCCAGCTGGGCAGGGCGGTCGACGCCTACAACCACACGGTCGCGTCGATGGAGTCGCGAGTACTGGTGACGGCCCGCAAGATGCACGATCTCGGTGTCGCCGACGCCGCCCCGCCGGAGGTCCGCGGGATCGACAGCTGGCCTCGCGCGGTCGGCTTCGCCGGAGACGAATATCGGTTCCGCGGCGACGAGGCCGAAGAGGCCTGAGCAACCGCTCGGTCCCAGCGGGCACGCGCCACAGCTAACTTCTGGTTCCCGCGAATCGGAATACCTGCCTGATGTCGCCTGCCTCGCCAAACACCGACATGCCTTAGTGTGCTTGACGTGGCAGTTACCCAACGCGAGCGAACCGAGGTGCCCCCGGCGCACCGTTCGATCCTGCCGTCGGTTCCCGGCGTCTCGGCCCCGATCGCGGTCCTGATCGCCGTGACGTGCACGTTCGTCGGGTTCCTGATCGATTCGATGGGCGGCGACGAGCTCACCGGCACGTTCGCGAGCCTGTACGTGATCGGCTGTCTGGCGGCCGTGGCCGCGGTCCGCTTCCGGGGGCTGTTCACCGCGCTGGTGCTGCCGCCGCTGCTGCTGTTCATCGCGGTGCCGGTGTCGTATCAACTCCTCCTGGGCTCGGCCCGCAGCTTCAAGCTGCGCGAGATCCTGCTGAATCTGGCCATCCCACTGGTGAACCGGTTCCCCACGATGGCGCTGGCCACCACGCTGGTGCTGATCGTCGGCGCGGTCCGCATCGCCATCCACCGCAAGGAGGGCAAGGCCGGCGTCGACGGCGAGGCCCGCACGCTCCGGGGGCGCGCCACCCGCCCCGGCGGCGCCCGCGCC
>NZ_JBSGCY010000258.1:0-4130 GCF_053602115.1 Nocardia sp. NPDC004582
GCTCGCGAGGCCGGGCCCGCCCGCGAGCGTTCCGCCCGTGGCCGCGGCGCGGCCTCGGACCGCGGTAAGGCGCAGTCCAGACCGGCCGAGGAAGCTCCCCGTTCGCGTCAGGACGATTCCCGCAACCGTGGCGACCGCAGCCGCCGCGGTGGTGGCCGTTCCCGGCAGGGCGGCCGCGAGCAGGCTCCGGCCCCGCGCGATCCGCACGCGATGGGCACCCCGCCCAAGGCGCCCAAGGGCGGTCTGCGGGTGTTCGCGCTCGGCGGCATCGGTGAGATCGGCCGCAACATGACCGTTTTCGAGTACGACGGCAAGCTGCTGATCGTCGACTGCGGTGTGCTGTTCCCCGAGGACCAGCAGCCCGGCGTCGATTTGATCCTGCCCGACTTCGGTCCCATCGAGGACCGCATGAACGATATCGCCGCGGTGATCCTGACCCACGGTCACGAGGATCACATCGGCGCGGTGCCGTTCCTGCTGCGTCTGCGCCGCGACATTCCGGTGATCGGCGCGAAGTTCACGCTCGCGCTGGTGGCAGCCAAGTGCCGCGAACATCGCTTGCAGCCCAACCTGATCGAGGTCAGTGAGGGCGAGCGCACCCAGCACGGCGCGTTCGACTGCGAGTACTTCGCGGTCAACCACTCGATCCCGGACGCCATCGCGGTCGCGATCCGCACGCCCGCGGGCATCGCGCTGCACACCGGCGACATCAAGCTGGATCAGCTGCCGCTCGACGGCCGCCTCACCGACCTGGCCGGTTTCTCCCGCCTGGGCGACGAGGGTGTGGACCTGTTCCTGGTCGACTCCACCAATGCCGAGGTGCCGGGCTTCGTGACGCCCGAGCGTGAGATCGGCCCGGTGCTCGACAGCGTGATCGGCAAGGCCAAGGGCCGGGTCATCGTGGCCTCCTTCGCCTCGCACGTGCACCGCATCCAGCAGGTGGTCGATGTGGCGCAGCGCTACGACCGCCGGGTCTGCTTCGTGGGCCGGTCCATGGTCCGCAATATGCAGATCGCCCAGGATCTCGGTTACCTGGAGATCCCGGACAATCTGGTGGTGGATCTGGATCAGGCCGCCAATCTGCCGGTGCACAAGCTGGTGCTGATCTCGACCGGTTCGCAGGGTGAGCCGCTCTCGGCGCTGTCGCGGATGGCGCGCGGCGACCACCGTCAGATCAATATCCGCCCCGACGATTTGGTGGTGCTGGCCTCCTCGCTGATCCCGGGCAACGAGAACGCGGTGTTCACCGTGGTGAACGGCCTGGCCCGCCTGGGCGCGACGGTCGTCACCCAGCAGAACGCGAAAGTCCATGTCTCCGGCCACGCTTCGGCGGGCGAGCTGCTGTACCTGTACAACGCGGTCCGGCCCACCAACGCCATGCCCGTGCACGGCGAGTGGCGGCACCTGCGCGCCAACGGCGCGCTCGCGGTGGCGACCGGCGTCCCCGAGGAGCGGGTCATCCTGGCCGAGAACGGCGTCGTGGTCGACCTGGTCGACGGCATCGCCACGATCGCGGGCCGCGTCCCCGTCGGCCAGGTCTACGTCGACGGCCTCTCGGTCGGCGACGTCGGCGAGTCCACTCTCTCCGACCGCCTGGTCCTGGGCGAGGGCGGCTTCATCTCCATCAATGTCGCCGTCGACTCCGCCACCGGCAAGGCCGTCAGCACCCCCGAGGTCAGCGGCCGCGGCTTCTCCGACGATCCCGAAGCCCTCTCCGGCGCCCAGGAACTCGTCGAGAACGAACTGCACCGCCTGGCCGTCGAGGGCGTCACCGACACCCACCGCATCGCCCAGTCCGTCCGCCGTGTCGTCGGCCGCTGGGTCGCCGAGAAGTACCGCCGCCGCCCCATGATCGTCCCCACGGTCATCGGCGTCTGACCTCGAAGGTCGAACAGCGCAACGGAAATCGCCCCGACAGCAGGAAGCTGTCGGGGCGATTACGTTCTGCCGGTGAGTGATCCGCCCGCCGCCTGGGGCGGGAACCACGAGAGTTTCTACTTATCCTGGCAGGCCGCGGAGTCCAGCTTGGCGGCCTTGACGATGCTGCAGGCGTAGTTGTGGTCGATCTTCCACTCGGTGCCCTCGGTGACGAAGGAGACCGTCGCGTTCTGGACCGGCTTGCCGTCGATGGTGACGTCGGCGTCGGCCTTGAGCTTGCCGGCGGCCGGGTCGCCCACGTTGGTGATCTTGATCTTGACGTTGTTGGCCTTGGCGGCGTCGACCAGCTTCTGGGCGAGCTGCGGGTCGAGCCCGGCGTTCTCGATCCAGTCGGTCTTGGTCTTGGAGTCGATCGACGGATCGAACGCCTTGCTGACCTTGTCGTTCAGGTCCGCGACCGAGGGCTTGGGCAGGTCGGCCGCGGTGGTGGGGGCCGGGGCCGCGCCGGTGAGCTTGGCGTCGCCGTCGGTGCTGCCCTCGAATTTGCCGGCGGGGGCGGCCGCGGAGGTGGTGGTGGCGGCCTTGCTGGTGTCATCGGACTTGCTGCAGGCCACCAGGCCGAAGGCCGAGGTGGCCAGCATCAGCGCGGCGGTCGCGCGGAAAACGGTGTGCTTCAACGAAATTCTCCCCGTGATTTCAGAGCTGGTAACCGGTGGTGCAGTTCCAGTGGATGATGGTGGCGTCGCCGGAGTTCCGGTTGAGCGCCTGGTTCTTGGCGGCGATGCGCGAGGTGGCGGCGCCGAAGGTGTAGTAGCCGTCCCGCGAGGAGTACGCGATGGCGCCGCAGCCGTTGGCGAAGCGCGCCACGATCTTGCAGTCGTTGTAGGTGCACGAGCTCATGGCGGCGTTCTGCGCCGCGGGGCTGTCGGAATAGTCGTAGGAGTAGCCGATTCGCCCGGTCGACACCGACAGCGCGATCGCGCCGTAGTTGTAGTCCTGGTAAGCATTGGCCGGAGCAGCCGTCCCAGCGAGCAGGGAACCGGCGGCCGCGACCATCACGGCTGCGCCGCTGACGATCTTCTTCAAGGTGTTGCCCTTCTTGTGCTTTCGGGTCCACGACCCTATGGACCGAGGGATCAAGTTACCGATCCGGAAGTGTTGACGCCAACCGGCATCTGTGGTTTGTGCGGCGGCATCGCGTCGCGGACCGCCTCCGGCTGTGATGTCACATCCGGTGCCAGATCATGATCAGCGGCGGCCCTTATGGGAGACCGTGTGGTTTCCTTAACGCCCCGGTGCGAACCCCGGCAACCCGGACTAAGGTCGCCCTTATGAATATGGCCCAACGTGAGCGCCAGGCCCTGGTTCAGGCGATGGCCGAAGCCGGTCCCGACGCGCCCACCCTGTGCGGGGAGTGGACGGCCCGGGATCTGGCCGCGCACTTGGTCGTTCGTGAGCGCCGCCCGGACGCCGCCCCCGGCATCCTGCTGAAGCCGTTCGCCCCGTATCTGGACAGCGTGCAGCGCAAGGTCACCGAGCGCCCGTTCGCGCGGCTGCTCGACGAGGTGCGCTCCGGCCCGCCGTTCTATCTGCGCCCGGTCGACGCGCTGATGAACACCACCGAGATGTTCGTCCATCACGAGGACGTCCGTCGCGGCGCGCCCGGCTGGGAGCCGCGCACCCTGTCCGCCGCCGACGAGGACCGGCTGTGGAAGCTGTTGACGGGCTTGGCGCGCATGGCCTATCGCAAGTCGCCGATCACCATCGCGCTGGCCACGCCGGACGGCCGCCGCACGGTGGCGCGCCAGGCCGGGGATCGCACCGTGGTGCTGGCCGGTCCGCCCTCGGAGCTGCTGCTGCACGCGTTCGGCCGCAACGAGGTCCGCCTGGAGGCGACCGGCGCGCCGGAGGATGTGGAGCTGGTGCACGCTCTCGACCGCAGCGTCTGATCCTGACGACGGGGTCCGCGGCACCCCGCTGACCCGGCCGTTTTCGGCCTGATCGCGGCGTCGACGGCGGTTTTTCGTTGTGATCGCCACAGTTTCTGATTCGGGTGGGCCGGGTGTTGCGGATGGTCCGGGTGGTGCTGTTGCGGCTAGCCTGGGACGCATGGCAGGTAAGGCCCGCACCGGAACGTCACGTACGCGAGCGGGGGCCACGCGGGGGCAGACTCCCGCGCAGTCCCGCGCGCGCACCCAACGCACCCCGGCGAGGGGCCGTGGCACGGCGGCGCGCAAGGCCCCGGCCCGCCG
>NZ_JBSGCY010000259.1:0-4035 GCF_053602115.1 Nocardia sp. NPDC004582
CAGGTGCCGCCGGGCGCGATGGCGCCGGGCAATCCGGCTCCGCCGGGCGGCTTCCCGCCGGGGATGACCGCGCCGCCCGCGGCGGGCCCGGCCACCGAACCCGTGCCGCAGCAGTCCTACGGCCCGCCACGCGAACGCCTCGACGTCGGCGCGGCCCTCACCTACGGCTGGGATCGGTTCCGGCTCAATCCCGTTCCGTGGGTGGGCATGGTGCTGATCGGCCTGATCGCCTGGCTGCTGGTCATCCTGCTGGTCAGAATCGTTGACGTCCAGTCACTGTCGGCGGTGGTGCTGCTGTTCGCGGTGGCATCGCTGGTGGTGTGGCTGTTGCAGGCGGCCATGATCCGCGGCGCCCTCTACGAGACCGACGGCACCCCACCCGATTTCCCGGCCTTCTTCGGATTCGTGAACGCCGGCAATGTGCTCATCACCGCCCTCATCGTGTTCGCGGTGTGCTTCCTGGCCTCGATCGCGTGCCTGTTCCCGGCGGTGATCGCCGGGGTGCTGTGCATGTTCGCGCTGCACTTCGTGATCGATCAGGACCAGAATCCGATCGCCGCGATCCAGTCGAGTGTGCGGCTGGTGATCGCCAATGCCCTGCAGGTGTCGCTGCTGGCGGTGGCGGTGCTGCTGATGACCGCGATCGGCACGCTGTTCTGTGGCCTGGGCCTGCTGGTCGCCGGGCCGGTGACCGCCATCGCCACCACCTACGCCTACCGCACCCTGACCGGACGCCTGGTCGTGTACTGACCCGATCGCCCCGGGCCACCCCGAATCGACGCCCGGGCCACCGAAACAGCGACGCCGCGCTGCATCAGCAGCGCGGCGTCGTCGTCGGTCCAGGGGCCTGGGACTACTTGGCCTCTTCCTTCACCGGGTTGCCGTTCGCGTCCAGCTTGGCGTTGAGGCCCGCCTCCTGACGCTGCTGAAGCGTGATCGGGGTCGGCGCGTCGGTCAGCGGGTCGACGCCGCCGCCCGACTTCGGGAACGCGATGACCTCGCGGATCGAGTCCACCCCGGCCAGCAGCGCGGTGATGCGGTCCCAGCCGAAGGCGATGCCGCCCATGGGCGGGGCGCCGTAGGAGAAGGCGTCGAGCAGGAAGCCGAACTTCTCCTGCGCCTCCTCCTCACCGATACCCATCACCTGGAACACCCGCTCCTGCACGTCGCGGCGGTGGATACGGATCGAGCCGCCGCCGATCTCGTTGCCGTTGCAGACGATGTCGTAGGCGTAGGCCAGCGCCGAGGCCGGATCGGTGTCGAAGGTGTCCAGGTGCTCGGGCTTGGGCGAGGTGAACGCGTGGTGCACCGCGGTCCAGGCCGAATAGCCCAGGGCCACATCGCCGCTCGCGGTGGCGTCGGCGGTGGGCTCGAACATCGGGGCGTCCACGATCCAGACGAAGGCCCAGGCGTTCTCGTCGATCAGACCGCACTTGCGGGCGATCTCGCCGCGGGCCGCGCCCAGCAGCGCCCGGCTCGACTTCTGGTCGCCGGCCGCGAAGAACACGCAGTCGCCCGGCTCGGCGCCGACCTGCTTGGCCAGGCCCTCGCGCTCGGCGTCGGTGAGGTTCTTGGCGACCGGGCCGCCGAGGGTGCCGTCCTCGTTGAAGGTGATGTAGGCCAGGCCCTTGGCGCCACGCTGCTTGGCCCACTCCTGCCAGGCGTCGAACTGGCGGCGCGGCTGCGAGGCGCCGCCCGGCATGACGACCGCACCGACGTAGGGAGCCTGGAACACGCGGAACTGCGTGTCCTTGAAATACTCCATCATCTCGGTGATCTCGACCTCGAAGCGCAGGTCGGGCTTGTCCGAGCCGTAGCGGCGCATGGCCTCGGCGTAGGTCATGTGCGGGATCGGGGTCGGGATGTCGTAGCCGACCAGCTTCCACAGCGCGGTCAGGATGTCCTCGGCCAGCAGGATGACGTCTTCCTGCTCGACGAAGCTCATCTCGATGTCGAGCTGGGTGAACTCGGGCTGACGGTCGGCGCGGAAGTCCTCGTCGCGGTAGCAGCGCGCGATCTGGAAGTAGCGCTCGATGCCGCCGACCATGAGCAGCTGCTTGAACAGCTGCGGCGACTGTGGCAGCGCGTAGAACTTGCCGGGGGCCAGGCGGGCCGGGACCAGGAAGTCGCGCGCGCCCTCCGGAGTGGACCGGGTCATGGTCGGGGTCTCGACCTCGATGAAGGCGTGCTTGGCCAGTACCTCGCGGGCGGCGGAGTTCACCTTGGAGCGCAGCCGGATCGCGTGCGCCGGGCCCTCGCGGCGCAGGTCCAGGTAGCGGTACTTGAGGCGGGCTTCCTCACCCGGCTCGTCGTCGAGCTGGAACGGCAGCGGCGCGGCCTCGTTGAGCACCTCGAGCGCGGTCACATTGACCTCGATGGCGCCCGTCGGCAGGTTCGGGTTCTCGCTGCCTTCGGGGCGGTTCTCGACCACGCCGGTGACCTTCACGACGAACTCGTTGCGCAGCTTGTGGGCGGCTTCCGCGGGCTCGCCTTCACGGAAGACGGCCTGGGCCACACCCGAAGCATCGCGCAGATCGATGAAGATCACGCCACCGTGGTCTCGCCGCCGGGCCACCCAGCCGGTGAGGGTGACGGTCTGACCGGCGTGCTCGCTTCGCAGCGAACCAGCCAAGTGGGTGCGCAGCACGGGATTCCTTTCGACGGGACTCGAAGCACCGGTGCGGGTGACCAGGTGCAGACCCATCGTAGAGAGACACGTACGGCGAGTGGAAACCGATATCCGCTCGCCCGTGTCAGAGTGATACGCATGACCTTCAACGAGGGCCTGCAAATCGACCCGAACCGGGTGAGCGGCGGCGGCGGACCCGGGCTGGGCGGCGGCTTGGCTCTCGGCGGCGGCGCGCTGGGCATCATCGCCCTGATCGCGTCACTGCTGCTCGGTGGCGATCCGGGCAGCATTCTGGGCCAGTTCACCGGGGCGGACTCGAACTCCAAGTCGGGCGCGGCCACCACCCCCGACCACTGCAAGACCGGTGCGGACGCCAACAAGTACGTGGACTGCCGCGTCATCGCGACCGTCCAGAGCCTGGACAATGTGTGGGGTACCGAGCTGCCCAAGCAGACCGGCCGCAAATATGTCGCCCCCAAGGTGACGCTGTTCTCCGGCGCGGTGAACACCGGCTGCGGGCGCGCGTCCTCGGCGGTGGGCCCGTTCTACTGCCCCGCCGACCAGACCGCCTACTTCGACACCAGCTTCTTCCAGGAACTGGTCGACCGCTTCGGCTCCAGCGGCGGCCCGCTGGCCCAGGAGTACGTGGTCGCCCACGAGTTCGGCCACCACATCCAGAACCAGCTCGGCGACATCAACAAGGCCCAGCGCGACCCCAAGGGCCCGACCTCCGGCGCGGTCCGCACCGAACTGCAGGCCGACTGCTACGCCGGCGTCTGGGCCGCCTACGCCGACAAGCTCCCCGCCCCCGGCGGCGGCCAGCCCTTCCTGAAGCCGTTGACCGACAACGACATCCGCGACGCGCTGTCGGCCGCATCCGCCGTCGGCGACGACCGCATCCAGAAGGCATCGACGGGCCGCGTCAATCCCGAAGCCTGGACCCACGGTTCCTCGGTGGAACGCCAGAAGTGGTTCCTGACCGGGTACAAGACCGGACAGGTCAAGGCGTGCGACACCTACTCCGCCCAGGACCTCGGCAACCCGCCCGCCCTGCGCTGACCAACCAGGATGACGAGGTCCCCGTCCGAATCGGCCCGGGGACCTCGTCGTTTCCGGCCCCGGCGACCGCCTCGCCGCGGGCGAATTCGGGCGAATCCCCCGTGCCGTATCTCATCCCGGCGCGGCGTCGGCGTGGCGCTTCGCGCCGGGATGGGTGTGCGGCCACAATCTGCGGGCGGCGGGCGGATGCCCGCAAGGGAATTCGGAGGGATGCGATGGGAACGGCAGGGGCGGCGGGGCAGGTCGGCGTCACGGGATCGGGCGCCACGGGTCGACGGCGGGGGTGGCGGGCCGCGCTGACCGCGGCGGCGTGCGCGGTATTGCTCACGGGCGCGGGCGGATTCGCG
>NZ_JBSGCY010000260.1:0-3981 GCF_053602115.1 Nocardia sp. NPDC004582
GGGTCGTCGTCCGGCCCGTCGCCGGGTGGCGCGCACGGCGGCGGCTCCGGCCACCGACAACAAGGCCGCGGTGTTCGTGCTCTCCAGCGGTGATCAGGCCGACAAGCCGGGCTTCAACCTCGACGACCTGGCTCCGGCCGTGGTGCCGCCGCGGGCTCGCCCGCGTCGCCGGGCCGCGGGCCGTCCGGCCGGTGCGCCGGAGGGCGAGAACTAGTCCCGGTTGAGCGAGACGACAGTGGCCCCGCCGAGTCCCGGCGGGGCCACTGTGTTGTCGCGGGCAGCAGGGGACCGGCGGAGCGCATCGGGCACGTCAGTGGGCGGGTGCTCTACTTTTTCTGATACCGGGCGGACACGTAGGTGCTGACTATCACCATGACGGCGATGATCAGGGCGATGATGACGGCTGCGGTCGACCAGGCCATGGCGAAGTCCTCGGGTTGGGCGGCCGCTCTGCTCTCGGGTTCCGGGCCGCTGGGTGAGTTCACGGTATGCCGCGGTGTCGTGCGGATTCTCGTGCCGGAAGTCGTTGGGGTCCCGGCCGGAAGTCCCTGATTCGGCCCGGTTTGGTCGGGGTTGGGCCTGTCCTGTAGTCTTGGTCAGTCGCTGCCCCCTGCGACGGCACTCTGTTGTGACTAGTGCTGTGAGTGGGCCCGGTTCGGTTCGCAGAACCACTGGCCCGAGGCGGCGGTGAATACCCCAGACCAGTCTGCGGCGGTCCCCGGTGTGAACCGGGTGACCGGCCGTGTGAGCATAGTGCCGAGCACTTGTAAAGAAAGAAGGGCAGCCGACCGATGGCAACGTACGCAATCGTCAAGACCGGCGGAAAGCAGTACAAGGTCGCGGTCGGTGACCTGGTGAAGGTCGAGAAGATCGAGGGTGAGCCGGGCACTGCGGTGTCGCTGGCGCCGGTGCTCGTCGTTGACGGCTCCGAGCTGACCACCGATGCTGACAAGCTGGCGAAGGTTTCCGTGTCCGCCGAGGTCGTCGAACAGACCAAGGGCCCGAAGATCCGCATCCACAAGTTCAAGAACAAGACCGGCTACCACAAGCGTCAGGGCCACCGTCAGAAGCTGACGGTCCTGAAGGTCACCGGCATCAAGTAATCCGACTTGGGGTTCGTCACCCCGGCACGAGGAGTTCTGAGACATGGCACATAAGAAGGGTGCATCCAGCTCGCGCAATGGTCGCGATTCGAATGCCCAGCGGCTCGGTGTGAAGCGCTTCGGCGGTCAGACCGTCAAGGCCGGCGAGATCCTGGTTCGCCAGCGCGGCACGCACTTCCACCCCGGCGTCAACGTCGGCCGTGGCGGCGACGACACGCTGTTCGCTCTCGAGGCGGGCGCGGTGCAGTTCGGCACCAAGCGTGGTCGCAAGACCGTCAACATCGTGGTGCCGGAGCCGGTGAACGCCTGACCGGCGCACCGGAGTTCGCTCCACTAGCTTTCCGAAGCGGGTCAGGGTTTGTAGTAGCCCTGGCCCGCTTCTTTTTGTTCAGACACTGAGCTGTTCAGTTCAGACACTGCGCTGTTCACAGCCCCGCTTCCGGCATTCCTGGCCGAGGTCCGGGGCGTCACATTCAGTCGACAAGTCCTGAAGGAGGATGATCACCGATATGTCCAAATTCATCGACCGTGTCGAGCTGCACGTGCGCGCGGGCAAGGGTGGGCATGGCTGCGCCTCGGTGCGCCGGGAGAAGTTCATGCCGTTGGGTGGTCCCGATGGCGGCAACGGCGGCAATGGCGGGGACGTGATCCTCGAGGTCGACCCGAACGTGCACACGCTGCTGGACTTCCATTTCCACCCGCATGCCAAGGGCGGTAACGGCAAGCCCGGTGAGGGCAGCAACCGCAATGGCAAGCAGGGCGAGGGGCTGCTGCTGAAGGTGCCGGACGGCACCGTGGTGATGAGCCTCGACGGTGAGGTGCTCGCGGACCTGACCGGTGTGGGCACCCAGTACGTGGCGGCGCGCGGCGGTCGCGGCGGGCTGGGCAACGCGGCGCTGGTGTCCAAGGCGCGCAAGGCGCCCGGTTTCGCGCTGCTCGGCGAGGACGGCCAGGAGCGCGATGTCGTTCTGGAGCTGAAGTCGGTCGCCGATGTCGGCCTGGTGGGCTTCCCGTCGGCCGGCAAGTCGTCGCTGGTGTCGGTGCTCTCGGCGGCCAAGCCGAAGATCGCGGACTACCCGTTCACCACGCTCGTGCCGAACCTCGGTGTGGTGCTCGCGGGTGACACCACCTTCACCGTGGCCGATGTGCCCGGTCTGATTCCGGGTGCGAGCGAGGGCCGCGGTCTGGGCCTCGACTTCCTCAGGCATCTGGAGCGTTGCGCGGTGCTGGCTCACGTGGTGGACTGCGCCACTCTGGAACCCGGCCGCGATCCGGTGTCGGATGTGGACGCGCTCGAGGCGGAGCTGGCCGCGTATCAGCCCGCGCTGGCCGGTGACACCGGCCTGGGTGATCTGGCCGATCGCCCGCGCGTGGTGATTCTCAACAAGGCCGACATCCCCGATGCCGACGAGCTGGCCGAGTTCGTGTTGCCGGAATTCGAGAAGCGCGGCTGGCCGGTGTTCAAGATCTCGGCGGTGAGCCGGGAAGGCTTGCGGCCGTTGACCTTCGCGCTCGCCGAGATGGTCGCCGAATACCGCACCGCGCATCCGAAGGCGGAGCCGAAGCGCGCGATCATCCGCCCGGTCGTCAAGGGCGACAGTGGTTTCCGCGTGATTCGCGATCCCGAGGTCGAGGGCGGCTTCATCGTGGTGGGCGAGCGCCCCGAGCGGTGGGTGCGCCAGACCCAGTTCGACAACGACGAGGCCGTGGGTTACCTGGCCGACCGTCTGGCTCGTCTCGGCGTCGAGGACGAGCTGGTCAAGCTGGGTGCGGAGCCCGGCGCGTCGGTGACCATCGCGGATTACTGCTTCGATTGGGAGCCTTCGATTTCCGCGGGCGTGGAGACCTTGATGACCCGCCGCGGCGTGGACCCGCGGCTGGATCAGACCGAGCGCATCGGCGCGGCCGAGCGCAAGCACGCCTCGCGTGTGCGCCGTGGTCTGGTCACCGACGACGACGAGTAATACAGTGCCGCGTGGCCGTTCGCGAGGAGGCGAGCGGCCGTTGCGGACGAACAGTGAATTCGAGTGCGACGGTGCGTGGGTATCGCGGGCGAATTGAGGTGTGGTGCAAGTGAGTTCGAGTGGCGCACAGGCCAATGGAGCGGCGGCGCTCGGCGCTGACGGGCTCAGTGTCGCGCGGCAGGCCATCGCGTCGGCGCGCAGTGTCGTGGTGAAGATCGGGTCCTCGGCGCTGACCAGTCTGGAGGGCGGCCTGGACACCGGCCGGCTGGACAAGCTGGCCGACGCGGTCGAGGACCGCATGCGCGCGGGTTCGGATCTGGTGGTGGTGTCCTCGGGCGCCATCGGCGCGGGCATGGCCCCGCTCGGATTGTCCAGGCGGCCCAAGGATCTCGCCACCAAGCAGGCCGCCGCGAGTGTCGGTCAGCTGGCGCTGGCGCATGCCTGGGGTACCTCGTTCGCCCGCTACGACCGGGTGGTCGGGCAGGTGTTGCTGAGCGCGGGCGACTTCGGCCGCCGCGAGCCGCACCGCAACGCGCAGCGGACCCTGGACCGGCTGCGGTCGCTGCACGCCATCGCCGTGGTGAACGAGAACGACACTGTCGCAACCGAAGAGATCCGGTTCGGCGACAATGACCGGCTCGCCGCACTGGTCGCGCACCTGGTGGGCGCGGACGCGTTGATCCTGCTCTCGGATGTGGACGGCCTCTACGACGGGGATCCGCGCAAGGGCGCGGCGAACTTCATTCCGGAGGTGCGCAGCAGCGCGGATCTGGACGGCGTCATCGCCGGTTCGGGTGGTGCGCTGGGTACCGGGGGCATGGCGTCCAAGCTGTCCGCCGCCCGGCTGGCCGCGGATGCAATCGCCTTCGCGCCCACCACCTACGGCGCGCCGATCCTGCGCGGTGTCATGCAGT
>NZ_JBSGCY010000261.1:0-3941 GCF_053602115.1 Nocardia sp. NPDC004582
AGGGCATGGCCCACTTCGTGATTGATCTGGTACTGCCGGTACGAGCCGACATCGCCTTCGAAGGCCAGGCCAGCGCCCGCTCGAGCGCGCGCCGCCGTTCGCGCGGATCACCCAGTCGCGCGGCCGCCTCCAGGTCGGCGCCGAACGCCCACGCGTCCACCTCGGCGGTGGACAGGCGCAGCGCGTATCCGGGAGCGCGGCTGATCAGCACCGTCGCCGGGGTGCGCGGGGCGCGATCCGGTTCCAGCAGCCGCCGCAGATTGGAGACGTAGGCCTGCAGCGAGCCCAGCGCCCGGGGCGGCGGCTCGCCGCGCCACAGGTCATCGATGAGCCGATCGACCGGCACCACATCGCCGCCGGCGACCAGCAGTCGCGCCAGCACCCCGCGCTGCCGCGGCCCGCCGAGATCGAGTTCCCCGCGCTCGCCGGACGCCGTCAGTGCGCCGAGTACCCGAATCCGAACCATGATCGGGTAAGTCTAGGACGGCCGCCCCCTAGTGCGCCTCGAGTCGATTCCAAGCGGGCCGAAGCACTCTCGTCGCGATCACCGACTTCGACAGGAGCAGCCATGAGCACCGACATCGCGCAGGCCCGGCCCGACACCTACGACATGGTGGTGGTGCACAACGCCTTTCGCCGCCACTTCCGCGCCCTGCCCGCCCTGGTGGCGGACGTCGCCCCGGGAGATGCCGCACGCGCCCGCGTCCTCGCCGACTTCCTGGCCGAGCTGGGCACCGGGCTGCACAGCCATCACACCGGCGAGGACGAACTGATGTGGCCGTTGCTGCTCGAACGCGCCCCGATGGCCGCCGCCCTGATCCTGCGCCTCGAGGAGCAGCACGAACGCATCGCCGAACTGGCGACGCGCGCCCAGCGGGACGCGGAGGAGTTCGCCACCGCGGCCGAGCCCGCCGCGCGGGATCGGTTCGCCGCCAGCGCCGGCGCCCTCGCGGCGGCGTTGGACGAGCACCTCACCGAGGAGGAGACTCACATCCTGTCGGTCGTCGAGCAGGTCATGACCGTGCCCGAGTGGCGGGCGCTCGGCGAACGCGGGCGGGCGCACATGCCCAAGGACCGTCAGCTGGTCTTCCTCGGCTTCCTCCTGCACGCCGCCTCGACGTCCGATCGGCGCAAGGTGCTCGCGGAGCTGCCGCGCGCCGCGCGCCTGGCCTGGCGGCTGCTCGGCCGCCGCACCTTCGACCGGGAATATCGCCAGGTCTACGGCACCGGACCGAACTGGTGACAGATCAAATGAACGCTATTTAGTAATACGTGTTCACAAACCGCCCTGTGGTGTGGTTCACTCGACGTCGAACGTGTTCCAAAGGAGGTTCCGTGTCCGCGCCGTCCATTCCCAACGGTTTCGACTTCACCAACCCCGATCTGCTGGCCGAGCGCCTGCCGGTCGAGGAGTTCGCAGCACTCCGCAAGCAAGCCGCTCCGTTCTGGGTGCCGCAGGCCGACGGCCTGACCGGCTTCGACGACGGCGGCTACTGGGCCATCTCCCAGATGGATGACATCAAGGAGATCTCCAAGAACCCCGAACAGTTCTCCTCCGAGGAGAACACCGCGGTCATCCGCTTCTACGGCGACATCGCCCGCGAAGAGATCGAGGTGCAGCGCTACCTGCTGCTGAACATGGACCCGCCCAAGCACACCAAGCTGCGCCGCATCATCTCCAAGGGCTTCACCCCGCGCGCCATCGAGTCGCTGCGCAACGCCCTGCGCGAGCGCGCCGAGCGAATCGTGCACGAGGCCAAGAAGAACGGCTCGGGCAACTTCGTCGAGCAGGTCGCCTGCGAGCTGCCGCTGCAGGCCATCGCCGAGCTCATCGGCATCCCGCAGGAAGACCGCGGCAAGATCTTCGACTGGTCGAACCAGATGATCGGTTACGACGACCCGGAGTTCAACGGTGACCACAAGGTCGCCACCGCCGAGGTCATGGGCTACACCTACAACCTCGCCGAGCAGCGTCGCGCCTGCCCGATGGACGACATCGCCTCCACCCTGCTGCACGCCGACCTCGACGGCGAGTCGATGGCGTCGGACGAGTTCGCCTGGTTCATGATCCTGCTGTCGGTGGCCGGCAACGAGACCACCCGCAACGCCACCACGCACGGCATGAAGGCGTTCGTGGACAACCCGGATCAGTGGGAGATCTACAAGGAGCAGCGTCCGCGCACCGCTCCCGACGAGATCGTCCGCTGGGCCACCCCGGTCATCGCCTTCCAGCGCACCGCGACCGAGGACCTGGAGCTGTCGGGCGCCTCGATCAAGAAGGGGCAGCGCATCGGAATGTTCTACAGCGCGGCCAACTTCGACGAGAACTACTTCGAGGACCCGTACAAGTTCAACGTGCTGCGCAACCCGAACCCGCACGTCGGCTTCGGCGGCACCGGCACCCACTACTGCGTGGGCGCCAACCTGGCCCGCCTGCAGCTGGATCTGATCTTCAACGCGATCGCCGACGTGATGCCCAACATCCGCCAGATCTCCGAGCCGGTCCGCCTGCGCTCGAGCTGGCTCAACGGCATCAAGAGCTGGGAAGTCGCCTACGAGTGAGCGATCGGGCCCCGGACGCGGTAACTTTTCGTAACCCATCCGGGGCCCTGCTGTTTCTACATTGGAGTCAACCATGAGTGAACCTCGCCGACGCGGACGAGCGCCGGCGGTCAGCGACGCCGATATTCGGCGCGTCGCGCGGTCACTACTGGTCGAGCACGGCCCGGACGCGATCACGCTCCGGGCCATCGCGCGGGAACTGGGCATCACCGCCCCCGCGCTGTACCGCTATTACGAATCGCGCGACGACCTGGTCGCCGCCGTCCGCACCGACGTCTGCCTCGATCTGGCCAAGGATCTCGAGGCGTCGGTCGAGGGCCTGCCCGACGACGCCGGGGTGCGCTTCTTCGCCATCTGCCGCGGCTTCCGCCGCTGGGCGCTGCACCACTCGCGCGAATTCACCCTGGTCTTCGCCTCCCCGGTCACCGCCGGAATCACCAGCGCCATGCAGCAATTCGGTGAACCGGTCGGCCGCATCTTCCTCGGGGCCGCGGGCCGGTTGCTCACCGACTACCAGGTGGTGACCACCCCCACCGAGCTGATCCCGCCGGAACTGCGCGACGACCTGATCACCTTCCAGACGGAACTGCTTCGCGTGCTGGCGGATTCGGGTCAGAAGTTCCCGGCCGAGAAACTCGACCTGGGCGTCAGCTATGTCATGATCCAGTTCTGGGCCCGCCTCTACGGCCACGTCACCCTCGAGGTCTTCGGCAACTACCCGATCCAGATCTCGCACCCCGACGTGCTTTTCGACTCGACTCTGGCCGATATCGGCCGCGGCATCGGCCTCGTCGCGCGCTGACTATCGCGGGGGCGTCGGTGACGCGTCGGATGACGACGTGGTGACATCCTCGCACAGCCAGCGGTTGCCGACCTTCGTCATGCTCAGGACGAGATTGCTCGGTTTGGTGGTGCCGGCGGGGTCCGCCGAGCTGGAGGTCCGGTTGGTGACGAGGGCCGCGATCCGAACGTGGTCCGCCGAGCTGGACTCCACTCTGCACTGCACGTCGACGGGCTCGGATTTCGCCCTGGTCGCGATCAGGACCTCATCGAGGTCGTTGCTCGAACTCTTCCATTTCTCGAGCCAGCCGCCGGTGCCCCCGTCGGACACCGCGCGGGCATAGGCGTCGTAGTCGGCCGAAGTCTTGAAGTCGTAGGTCGAAATCAGCCGTGCGTACGCGCATCCGGCGCGCTGCGCGTCGGCCTGCCCTGAGGCGTCGGAGGCGTTCCCGGCGGCCGGGGAGCCGGTGAGGGACCGCCAGAACAGGACCGCCACGACGACCGCGGCGGTCACCACGCCCAGCCCCACGCCCAGCGCGATCCAGGACCGACGCGCCCGGCGCGGGGCGCTGACCGGCTGCGCCGGAGGCACATCGGCC
>NZ_JBSGCY010000262.1:0-3939 GCF_053602115.1 Nocardia sp. NPDC004582
AGCGGGTCGCGGTCACCGGTGAGCGCGCGCACGGTGTCGGCGCCGCCCTGGCCGATGGTGGCCAGTCCGCGGGCGGCGGCGATGCGGACCTCCCGGTTGTCGTCGTGGGCGGACGCGGTCAGCGCGGGCCAGTCGTCCAGCGACACCAGCGCGTGCACGGCCTGGATGCGGACGCGGTGGTCGGCGTCGACCGACGCCTTGCCGAACAGTTCGGCGGTCCCGGCGCGCAGCGCGCGCAGCAGGTCCACGACGGCGGCGCGCACGAACGGATCGGGTGAATCGGCGTGCTCCGCGAGCCCTGTTGCGGCGGGCAGGATTTCGGCGAGTTCACGCAGTCCGGCCACGGCGGCGGCGCGCACCTCGGCGTCCTCGTCGCCGAGCGCCGCGACCAGCTCGCCGGAGAAGCCGTCCGGGGTGTTCTCGGTCAGGACCGCGAGTGCGTTCGCCCGCACCCGTGGATCCGGATCGGACAGGAAGGGACGCAGTTCCGCGACGCCGGGCGCGTCCAGGCTCAGCAACAGCGCGATCCGCGGCGCGACGACGTCTTTCGCCGTCCTTCCCGCCGGAGCGTGCGAGCGCACCTGGGCTCCCAGGTTGGGCGGGGTGCCGATGAGAGCGGGCTGCTCGACCGGGATGACCGCCGGGTCGGTGCCGGGCAGGTCGTCCAGGCCCGGCACGGGCACGAAATACGGTGCGACGGGCCGCTTCAGGAACTCCATGTCCCCGTCGGCGGTCTTGCGCAGGTTGAGGTGGTACCGCCATTCGACGTCGTCGCGGGCCGGCAGGTCGGCGCGTTCGTGGTAGAGCCCCCACCGGGATTCGGTGCGGGTGAGCGAGGAGCGGGCCGCCATTTCCGCGCAGTCGCGGATGAAGCTGACCTCGGCGCAGCGCATGAGTTCGTGCGGGGTGCGCGCGCCCATGGCGGTGAGGTCGCCGCGCATGCGGTCGAAGGTCTCGATGGCGAGGGAGAGTTTGGCGGCCGTCTTGGGCGGCGCGACATAGTCGTTCACGAAGCGGCGCAGCTTGTATTCGACCTGCTGCTGCGGCGGCCCGTCGGGGTGGCGCAGCGGCTGGTAGACGAGCTCGTGGGCGGCGGCCAGCTGATCGGCGGGCAGTTCACCGGGTTCGGGCAGCTCGTCGAGGGTGGCGGCGGCGTGCGCTCCGGCGAGGTCGCCGTAGACGAACGCGCCGATCATGTAGTTGTGTGGCACGCAGGCCAGGTCACCGGCGGCGTAGAGGCCCGGCACGGTGGTGCGGGCGTGCTCGTCGACCCAGACACCGGACGCGGAATGCCCACTGCACAAACCGATCTCGGAGATGTGCATCTCGATGTCGTGGGTGCGGTAGTCGTGGCCGCGATTGGCGTGGAAGGTGCCGCGGGTGGGGCGTTCGGTGGTGTGCAGGATGTCCTCGAGGGCCTCGAGGGTTTCCCCGGGCAGGTGCGAGACCTTCAGATAGATGGGCCCGCGCGCGGATTCGATCTCCCGTTTGACCTCGGACATCATCTGACCGGACCAGTAGTCGGAGTCGACGAACCGCTCGCCGAGCGCGTTGACCTGGTATCCGCCGAACGGATTGGCCACGTACGCGCAGGCCGGGCCGTTGTAATCCTTGATCAGCGGGTTGATCTGGAAGCATTCGATCCCGGACAGCTCGGCCCCGGCGTGATAGGCCATGGCGTACCCGTCGCCGGCGTTGGTCGGGTTCTCGTAGGTGCCGTACAGGTACCCCGACGCGGGCAGCCCGAGCCGCCCGCACGGCCCGGTGGCCAGGATGACGGCCTTGGCCCCGACCGCCACGAATTCCCCGGTGCGGGTGTTCAGGGCGGCCGCGCCGACCGCCCGCCCGTTCGCGGTGAGCACCCGCACCGGCATCAGCCGGTTCTCGATGCGGATGCGCTCGCGCATCTTTCGTTGCCGCAGCACCCGGTACAGCGCCTTCTTGACGTCCTTGCCCTCCGGCATGGGCAGCACGTAGGACCCGGACCGGTGGACGCGGCGCACCGCGTATTCGCCGTAGGCGTCCTTCTCGAACTTCACCCCGTAGCGCTCCAGCCGCTGCACCATGGCGAAGCCGCGGGTGGCGGTCTGATAGATGGTGCGCTGGTTGACGATGCCGTCGTTGGCGCGGGTGATCTCGGCGACGTAGTCCTCGGGTTCGGCCTTGCCGGGGATGACGGCGTTGTTGACGCCGTCCATGCCCATGGCGAGCGCGCCGGAGTGGCGGACGTGCGCCTTCTCCAGCAGCAGCACGTTCGCACCGGCTTCGGCGGCGGTGAGGGCGGCCATGGTGCCGGCGGTGCCGCCGCCGATGACCAGCACGTCGCAGTCGAGGCGGAGGGTGTCGTCGAGATCGGGGATTTCCATTACTTCGTTGCCTCCGTGAGCTCGCCCGAATGATTCAGGGCGGCAATGATTTCGGACCGTAGGGCGGTGCGGTCGACGCCGGCTTCGCGCGGCCGGGGGACCTCCAGCAGGGCGCGCAGGGGTTCGCCGGCGCGGCCGAGGACGGCGATGCGGTCGCCGAGCAGCAGCGCCTCGTCCACGTCGTGGGTGACGAAGACGACCGTGGTGGGGTGGCTGTCCCAGGTGTCGACGAGCAGGCGCTGCATGGTGTCGCGGGTCTGGGTGTCGAGGGCGCCGAAGGGTTCGTCCATCATGACCGCGCGCGGCGCCCCCGCCAGGCCGCGCGCCAGCTGCACGCGCTGACGCATGCCGCCGGACAGCGATTTGGGCAGGAAGTCGGCGAAGCCGGTGAGCCCGATCTCGGCGATCCAGCGGTCGGCCAGTTCCCGGCGTCCGGCGCGGGGCGCGCCCCGCAGCCGCAGTGCCAGTTCGATATTGGCGCGCACCGTCTTCCACGGCAGCAGCGCGTTGTCCTGGAAGACCACGGCGCGGTCGCGGTCGGTGCCGGTGACCTCGACGCCGTCGGCGAGCACCCGCCCCGCGTCGGGGCGCAGCAGTCCGGCCAGGGCGCGCAGCACCGTGGACTTCCCGCAGCCCGAGGGCCCGGTGAGGACGAGGATCTCGCCGGGCCGCACCGTGATCGACAGGTCGTCGATGATCGGCGCGCCGGTGTAGGAGAGCCGCACCCGGTCCAGGGTCAATCCGATTCCGGCCGTGCTCATTTCGTCTCCTCGTCGCCGCGCGGCAGCCAGTGGGTGACGCGGCGGCCGAGCAGTTCCACCGCGGCGGAGGTGGTGTAGCCGAGCACGCCGATGGTGATGATGCCGACGAACACGCCCGGGTAGTCGACGATGGTGTACGCCTGCCAGGTGCGGTAGCCGACACCCAGCCGCCCCGAGATCATCTCGGCCGACACCACGCAGATCCAGGCCACGCCGATGCCGACGGAGAGCCCGCCGAAGACTCCGGGCAGGCTGCCCGGCAGCACCACCCGCCACAGCACGTCCCAGCGGCCGCCGCCCTGGGTGCGGACCGATTCCTCCCAGATGGTGGGCAGCGCCCGCACCGCGTGCCGGGTGGCGACCAGGATCGGGAAGAAGGCGGCCAGGAAGGTGATGAACACGATGCCGGCCTCGTCGTCGGGGAACAGCAGGATGGCGACCGGCACGATGGCGATGGCCGGAATCGGCCGCGCCAGTTCGGTGAGCGGTCCGACGGTGTCGGCGAACCAGCGGGAACGGCCCAGTGCCACACCGGCGCTCACGCCGATCAGCGCGGCCAGGCCGAAGCCGCTGAGGATCCGGATCAGCGACTGTCCGAGGTCCAGGTAGTAGGCGTCGGTGCCGAGCTGATGCCGGAAGGCCCGCACGATCTGGGTGACCGTGGGCAGCGTGTCGAACCGGACCCAGAGCCGGATGTGGTTGGCGGTCAGGAATTCCCAGGCCCCGATGGCGGCGAGCACGGACAGCGCCCGCACGATCCGTGACCGCCATACCGCCCGTCCGGCCCGCGGGCGCGCCGCCCGCGGTGCGGC
>NZ_JBSGCY010000263.1:0-3880 GCF_053602115.1 Nocardia sp. NPDC004582
GTCGCGCCGCAGCAGGCCGCCGGGCTCGAGGCGGCGCTGCAGGCGGCCAACCTGCTCGACGCGTGGGTGTGCGCCGAGACCGAGCTGCCGCCGCACGCGTCCGACCAGTTCCTGGTGCCGTTGCCGCCCGACCAGCGGCCCGCCGGGCGCACGCTCGCCGATGTGCTGGTGGTGGAGGACGATTCGCCGTCACTGACGATTCCGCGCGAGACCGTCGCCGGGGTCCTCGCCTCCATCGCCCTCGTCGAGTCGCCGCACGCCACGGCCACCGGTGCGGGAGCGGACAAGGCGCACATCGTCTCCGGGGCCGCCGCGCAGCCGGTCGGCGTCGAGGGGCAGCTGACCGTCGCCACCGACGGCCGCTATCGCCAAGGTGTGCAGACCGGTCGGCACGTCAAGACCGACGCCGAGTTCGTCGGCACCACCGCCCGCGCCCGCCGCCGCGAGCTGCGGCTGGCCGAATTGGCCGCTGCCATCGAAACGGCCGTCACCGAGGCCGAGACCGCCCAGACCGACGAGCAGGCCGCCACGGCCGAACTGGGCCGGATTTCGGCCGCCGCCAAGGCGCTTCCACGCACCACCGCCGTGACCGCCGCCCTGCGCGGCGTGGCCGAGGCGGCGGGCATGCTGCGCTCGCGCTCGGAGGCGGCCGCCCAGGCCGGGCGGGGCCTCGATCAGGCGGTGGCCGAATACACCAACGCGGACAAGAAGGTTCGCGCCATCGCCGCCGACCACCGCGCGCCCCGCGACCCGGTCGCGCTGGACGCGCTGGCGGCCGCGGTCCGGCATTTCGAGAACGCCGGAACCGCCCTGCTGCGCCTGCGCGGCGACCATCAGCGCGAACACGAGCGGGCCCGCGAGGCCGGGGACCGCCTCGACGAATCCAAGGATCTGGCCGAGGCGTTCGCCGAGGAGGCCGAGGCCGCCCGCTCGGGATACGAAGAGCAGCTGCGCAAGCTGGAGACCCTGCGCGAGGCGCTGGGCGCCGGAGCCGCCGACATCGATCGCGAACTGGAACTGGCCCGCGAACGCATCGACGCCGCCCGCGCCGAGCAGAAGGCCGCCCGCAAGGCCGCGGCCGAGGCCATCGAGGCGGTCGGCGCCGCCGAGGGCGCGCACCGCGCCGCCCACGACACCCTGGGCACCGCGCTCACCGAATTGCTCGCCGACGTCCGCCATCTCGCCCCGTACGCGCGCCCGGACCTGCTCAGCCTGCTGGGCGCGCCCGCCGAATGCCGCTGGCCCGCGAGCGACGCCGCCTGGTCCACCCCCGAGCAGCTGCTGTACCGCATCGAGAACGGCGATCCGGAGCAGGAGCCGGCCGTGCTGCCCGCCGAGGTGGCCGCCCTGCTCGAGAACCTCACCACCGCAACCGCTTCGGTGCGCGCGGGCGAGGCGGCCCGCAAGGCCACCCGCAGCGCCGTCACCACCGCCCTGCAGGAGTTCGACGCCGCGCTCGCCGCGGCGCGCCAGGACTACCGCCTGCACTGGGACGCCGCCGACGGCCTCACCGTGGTGCAGGTGCACGACGACCACGGGCTGTCCGCGCTGGCCGATTTCGCCGAGCGCATCGGCGCGGCCCGGCGCGATCAGGAGCTGCTGCTCACCGACGCCGAGCGCCGCATCCTCGAGGACGCGCTGCTGACCGGGCTGGCCCAGCAGATCCACGAACGCACCTCCGACGCCCGCGATCTCATCGTCCGCATGGGCGCGGAGATGAAGCAGCGCCGGATGTCCTCGGGCAACACCATCGGCGTGCACTGGGTGCTGGCCGACAACCTGTCCGAACCGGCGCGCGCGGTGTGCAAGCTGCTCGACCGCGACTCCGCCGACCTCACCCCGGAGGACCTGTCGACGGTCCGCGCCTACTTCGCGGCCGAGATCCGCACCGCCCGCGCCGCGCACCCGGAGCGCTCGTTCCCCGAAATCCTCGCGGCCACCCTCGATTACCGCACCTGGCGGGTGTTCTCGTTCACCATCCTCACCGCCGACGGCACCGAGGACCGCCTCACCGTGGCCCGCCACAGCGCGCTCTCCGGCGGCGAACAGTCGGTCTCGCTGCACCTTCCGCTGTTCGCGGCCGCGCACGTGATGCTCGACTCCGCCGACCCGCAGGCCCCGCGCCTGCTGGCGCTGGACGAGGCCTTCGCCGGCGTGGACGACAACGGGCGCAGCGAACTGCTCGGGCTCTCGGTGCAATTCGATCTGGACCTGTTCATGACCGGCTACGACCTCTGGATCACCTATCCGCACGTGCCCGCCTGCGCGCACTACGATCTGGCGCACTCGGCGGCCGAGAACACCGTCAGCGCCACGCTGCTGGTGTGGGATTCCGACGATCTGCTGGCCGAGCACGACGGCACCGATCTCACCTCGGCCCTGGGCTCCCCCAACCGCCGGCGCCTGCCGCACGGGCTCGAGGGCGCGATCCCGATGGACGAGGAACTCGAGCTGACCGATTGATCCGGATCCGGGCATCGGCAACCCCACTGGACGCGGGTCGCAGCGGCGGGTTCGTACTGCTTTGACGGACACCCCAATCCGCGTGTCGCAGTGCGGCGCGCCGTAAGGATTGGACCAACGGCAAACCAACAGTTTCGCGGTTGGGCGTGTATCGACTAGAAATGTCTTCCGTGCCTACCGGAATCACGTGCCAGCCATCGGGAGTCCCTGGACGGGGGACCAATTGACGATCGACAACCCGCGCGAGGACGACGTCACCCAGCTGGCGCTACGGGTCGAGAAGGCCCGCGGCCGGCTGGCCTACCAATACGATCCCGCGCTGACCGACGCCCTGTCGGAGAACGAGCTCGTCGCCGAGCGTGAGCTCGCCGAGCGCATTCGCGAGCAGGAGCGCGCGCAGCGCTGGAAGTACGCCGAAGCCACGGCGGCCGCGGCGGATCGTGCCCGCCAGACCTCCGAAGAGATTGAGAAGGCCGACATTCGCGACTTGCTGCTCGCCCGCAAGGCGATCGCCGCGCAGCGGCGGGAATCGAGCCCCCACGCCAAACTGGCGTCGCTGTACAAGCATCGGGCGTGGAGCCAGCGCGCGCTCGCCGGTGTCGTCGCGGCCGGCATGCTCTGGTCCGCGGTCAACGTGCAGCACAACATCGCGCCCGGCGGCGCCTCCGATCCCCTCTACTGGTTCAGCTACCTGCTCGAAGGCATGATCAGCGTCTGCCTCGTGATCATCATGATCGGCACCAACAAGGTCGCCGAGTGGGGCGTGATCGACAGCCGCCGCCAGGTCGTGGTGGCCGAGATGGCGCTGCTGAGCCTGACCGTCATCCTCAACACCTACCCGTACCTGAAGAACGGCAGCTGGTACGACGTGGCGGTGCACGCCATCGCGCCGGTGATGATCGGTGTGGCGCTGCTGATCCACAATGCCGCGGCCTCCCGGTACGGCCTGGCCATCGTGCGCGCCACCGACCAGATCCGGGACCTGCCCGACCCGGGTGAGCAGATCCGCCGCTCCATGCCCACGGTCGTGGCCTGGCCGACCCGCCCGACGCCGACCTCCGCGACGCCGACGGCGAACGGTCCCGCCGCACTGACCGCGGGGCCCGCCGAGCCCGAGAAAACCGTTGACGCGGAAGCCCAAGTGGTCGAACCTCGGCCCACCGCCAAGGCCGAAAGCCAGGCGGAACCCGCGAAGTCCGCGGACAAGGAGCGTCGCTCGGCGACGGGCAAAAGTCGCAAGCCCGAGGAGGACAACGAACGGTCACCGCTCGCCGATCTGACCGATCCGGTTCCCCCGCTGAATGTCTATGACACCGGCCAGTTCCGGATCGCCGAGACACTCGAGCAGGAACTCGCCGAACTGCAGGCCGCCCGCCGCCGCGCCCGCGCCGCGTCGCGCCCCCGCAACGGCGCCGCC
>NZ_JBSGCY010000264.1:0-2894 GCF_053602115.1 Nocardia sp. NPDC004582
CTCGCCGGCTCGGCCGCGCCGGCGGCCGCCGCCGAACCCGAACCCGATGACCGGGCCACCGTGAGCATTCCGATGCCCCGGCCGGCCACTCCCGCGAAAACCCCATCCGGACAGCGCAACTCGCCCGAATCCGAACCGGACACGCGAACCGTCGCGCTCCCGATGGATTCGCTCACCGCCGAGATCCCGCCCGTCCCACCCGGCCGTGGGTGGACGACACAGCGCAAGGTCGCCGCCGCCGCGGCGCTGATGCTGACGCTGGGCGCGGTCTGGATCAGCGGCAGCTCCGCCGACTCCGCGACCCAGCACACGCGCGTACCCGGCACGATCTCGAAAACGCCCGTCCAGGACCCGACCCCGCCGACGACCGAACAGGCGGTCCAGGAGCAGCTCCCGCCGCCGGAGCCGAGCGAGCCCGTCACCCCGGAGTCGCCCGCGCCGGTCGTGCCCGCGATCCCGCTGCCGGCCGATCCGTGGAACTTGCCCGGCTTTCCCGATCTCGGCAATATCCCCAACCCCGAACCCTGGCCCGGCATCAATCCCCGGAAGCCGGGCGGCTGGCGGGACAATCCGCCGGGCGGCGACCACCGCGGGCGCGGAAGCAAGGAGTAGCCGGATCCGGGTGCGGCGGAACGGCTTTCCGCTCAGTACTCGGCGCGTAGATGGGTGACGTCACCGGCGGAGACGGCGCGGTCGCCGATCAGTAGGCGGCCGTTCTCGTCGATGCCGGTCGCGACGCCGGTGAGCACCTCGCCGCCCGGCAGTTCCGCGCGGACCTGGGCGCCGAGCGTGGCGCAGCGGTCCCGGTAGGCGGCCGCCAGGTCGGTGATGTCCCAGCCCGCGGCCTCCCAGGCGGTGAAGCGGCGCGCGAACTCCCGCAGCATGGCCTGGGCCAGCGCGGTCCGATCGACGCCGGACGCGCCCGCCAGCAGCAGCGAGGTGCCGTGCGGGACAGGCAGTTCGGCCTCGGTGAGCGACACGTTCAGGCCGACGCCCACCACGACGGCCGGGTCCGGGCCCACGGCCGCGATCTCGGCCAGGATCCCGGCCAGCTTGCGGGCGTCCACCAGCACGTCATTGGGCCACTTGAGAACCGCCGTCAAACCGGTCTCGGCGCGCACCGCGTCCACCACGGCGATCCCGGTGAGCAGCGGCAGCCAGCCCAGCACCGCCGGGTCGATGCCGCGCACCCGCACCAGCACGGACATGGCGATCTGTGCCCGCGCGGGGCTCACCCACTGCCGGTCGTGGCGGCCGCGGCCGTGCTCCTGCGCCTCGGCGATCAGCACCAGCCGGTCGGCACTCGAATCCGCGGCCCGCGCAACCAGATCCGCGTTGGTCGACCCGGTCGACTCGACCACCTCGATGGCCGAGAAGAATCCCAGCTCCGGCGACTCGGCAATGCTCCGGCGCAGTACATCGGCGTCCAGCGGCGACCTCTCCATGACCCGAGACGCTACCCGTCCCGCCTCTCCGCGCCTGCAGCGGACAGCTGAGTGTCGCCGGCAGTCACACAGCCGGGCCGGCGATTGGGTACCGAACCGATTTCGGACGTACGCCCGGAGTTACCCCGGCCGGCACGAGATCAGTGGTCACGTGGGGATCCGAGGAATCCCCTCCGGGCTCGTGCGGCTCGCAATAGCCCGCGAGCACGGTGAACAGTTCGGCGAGGGCGCGCTCGGAGACATCCGAGTACGCCCCGTCGTCCGCCTCCCCGCCCTCGTCCTCGGTCTCGTCGAATTCCGGGTCGGTCACGGTCGGTTCCGGGTCGCGCATCCGCCACGCGGTGAACGATCCCGCCGCCGCCCGCTCAGCCTGGTGTCTGCTCCATTCCCACATAACCGCCTCCCCTGGTCGTCGGTTCCGGATGCGATTCCAGACTGACGCACGACCGGGGCCGGGCACGAGCGATTTTCCGGCGGACGAACACGATCTCCGCTGGTGAACAGGCGTTTTCGGGAGTTGATCAGGTTTCCGGACCGGACAGCCGGACGACGATCTCAGGCGTCGACGGGGTCCAGGCCGAGCGCGCCGGCGGTGAATCGGCGGACCGAGACCAGGCCGTCCGCGAGGGCGGAGTCGTATCCGGTACGGGCCCAGCCGGTCACGGTCGCGGTGCCGTCGGCATGGGGGTGCACGCCGATCTCGGCGACCAGTTCGGCGGTGGTCGGCACGCACACCGCCCACGAGAAGTGGCTCTCGTCGGCCCATTCCGCCGTGCGGCGGTCCACGTAGCCGGGATCGGTGATGCCGCCGTCGGCCAGGGCCGGGCGGTCGTCGATGCGCTCGTCGGCGCGCAGGGCCCGCAGATACCAGCTGCCCGCGTTGATCTCGATGGGTTCCATCAGTCCTCCTGTCCGCGGTCGAGCCGCCGCCGTCGATCCCGGCGCTCGCCCCGCCTGCGACGCTCCCGGCCGCTCTCCCCGAACAGCACCGCGCCCGCCAGCGGGATCAACAGGAACACCCACCACTGATGCGTGATGAGGAACAGGATCACCGCGACGATCGGCACCACCGGCATGATCCGCTCCGGCGGAATCGAACCGAACGGCATCCGGCGCGGCGCCGGAGCGGGCTTGTCCGCCACCGGTTCCGGCAGATCGGTGAACACCTGCTCCAAGTCACCGCGGGTCAGCGCCGCGGCCACGACGCCACTGCGTTCGTCGAACTCGGCCACGCTGAGCCGTCCCGCCGCGAAGTGGTCCGACAGCCGTTTCATCGCGTCCTCGCGCTCGACGGTGCCGATACGGATCTCCGGTGGTTCAGCCATGCCACGACATTAGCGCGAGTGGCGGGGGGGGGGCCGCGGTGGGGGGGGGGGCGGGGTTGTATTGTTTTTTTTTTTTTTTGGCGTTGAGTTGCCATTGGGGTTGTGGCTGCCGGGTCGGATGATC
>NZ_JBSGCY010000264.1:2904-3834 GCF_053602115.1 Nocardia sp. NPDC004582
GTGTTTCACCAATCCCACCAATTTCCCGCGTGGGGCCGAACACAGCCTGGTGAGCGGCCACTCGCGAATTGTCTTGCGTTACTTGATCTCGGCCAGGACGGTGCCCTGGGTGATGGCCGCGCCGGCCTCCACCGCGAGACCGGTGATGACACCGGCCTTGTGGGCGGTGACCGGGTTCTCCATCTTCATGGCCTCGAGCACCACAACCAGGTCGCCCGCTTCGACGGACTGACCCTCTTCGACGGCCACCTTGACCACGGTGCCCTGCATCGGGGCGGTCACGGCGTCACCGGAGGCGGCACCCGCGCCCGCGCCACCGCGCTTGCGCGCCTTGGGCTTCTTACGGACGACGCCCGCGCCATTGGCGGACGCGGCGGCGCCGACCGAGAACTGACCCGGCAGCGACACCTCGAGGCGACGGCCACCGACCTCGACGACGACCTTCTGGCGCGGGGCCTCCTCGTCCTCGTCGATGGCGACCGCACCGGTGTAGGGCTCGATCGGGTTGTCCCACTCGTTCTCGATCCACTTGGTGTAGACGTCGAACTTCTCGCCGTCACCGATGAACGCGGGGTTCTCGACGATGTGGCGGTGGAACGGGATGACGGTCGCGAGACCCTCGATCTGGAACTCGGCCAGCGCGCGGGCGGCGCGCTGCAGCGCCTGCTCACGGTTCTCACCGGTCACGATCAGCTTGGCCAGCATGGAGTCGAACTGGCCGCCGATGACCGAACCCTCGACCACACCGGAGTCGACCCGCACACCGGGGCCCGCGGGCTCGCGGTAGACGACGACCGGGCCGGGCGCCGGGAGGAAGCCGCGACCGGCGTCCTCACCGTTGATGCGGAACTCGAACGAGTGGCCGCGCGGGGCCGGGTCCTCGGTGATCGACAGCTCGTGGCCCTCGGCGATACGGAACTGCTGACGCAC
>NZ_JBSGCY010000265.1:0-3712 GCF_053602115.1 Nocardia sp. NPDC004582
TGGTAGTCCCAATGCGGGTACGCCTCGGGCATGGGGATTTCGCCGCCGTCGAGGTCGAGACGCCACTGGTGGGCGTCGATTGCACAGGCGTCGGGTGCCGGGCGTGCGGGACCCGGGTGCCGATGCTGGGCGTCATGAGCGTTCCCACCGCGACCGAGGCGGTCAGCATCGGCGCGGTGAGCGCGGCCCAGGACCAGGTCCAGGCTCCACCCAGGGCGGTCGCCGCGCCCAGTCCCAGCGCGAGCTTGACGTCTCCGGCGCCGAGGGCGGCCGGACAGCAGAGGTGCACGACCAGGTAGGGGATCGCGAGCAGCAGCGCGCCCAGCATCGCCAATTCGGGTGTGCCCACGGCGAATCCGTAGCCGAGGATCACCGCCGCCCCGGGCAGGGTGAGGGCGTCGGGGAGGCGGCGCTCCCGGACATCGAAGGCGCTCAGGGCCGCGCACCACACCGTGAGCACCAGCATCGCCGTCGAATTCATGCTTCGAGGTTCTCGCGTCCGCCGCCCGCGTGGGCCGCGCGTTCGCGAAATGTGGATAACTGCTTCGGTTGTGAATACCGGGGTTTCCCTAACCGGCCCATTCACGTGTTGCGGGCCCGTGTCGCGGCGTGTCGGCGGTAGCTTTGACGCATGTCTGCTGATCACGATCCGGCCCGGCGACCCGACTACGCGCTGCGCCGGGCCAGCCTGCGGAATCTGCTGGTGGAGAACCGTGTCGACGCCCTGCTGGTCACGGACCTGATCAATATCCGGTACCTGACCGGTTTCACCGGGTCGAACGCCGCACTGCTGGTCTACGCCTGGGACTCCAGCGAGGATCGCACGATCATCAGCACCGACGGCCGCTATCTCACGCAGGTCGGCGCGCAGGTGCCGGATCTGCGCGCCGAGATCAACCGGTCGTGCGCGCGCCGGGTGATGGAGATCGCGGGCGAGTGGCAGACCGGCCGGGTCGGTTTCGAGAGCCACGTGGTCACCGTCGAACAGCATCGCGGCCTGGCCGCCCTGGGCACCGGCCTGGACCTGGTTCCGGTGTCGGGCCTGGTCGAGCAGCTGCGCATGGTCAAGGACGACTACGAGGTGGACTGCCTGCGCGCGGCCTGCGATGCCGCCGACGCGGCCCTGGCCGCCCTGCTCGAGCGCGGCGGCCTGCGCCCGGGCCGCACCGAACGGCAGGTGGCCCGCGATCTGGAGTGGCTCATGTTCGAGCACGGCGCGGAGGCGGTCGCCTTCGAGACCATCGTGGCCGCGGGCGCGAATTCGGCTGTCCCGCATCACCGTCCGACCGAGGCGGTGCTGGCCGTCGGCGATTTCGTGAAGATCGACTTCGGCGCGGTGGCGCGCGGCTACCACTCCGACATGACCCGAACCTTCGTGCTGGGCACGCCGACGGACTGGCAGCGCGAGGTATACGACCTGGTCAACGCCGCGCAGCAGGCCGGACGCGAGGCCCTGGCGCCGGGCGTCTCGACCAAGTCGGTCGACGCGGCCTCGCGCGGGGTGATCGAGTCGGCCGGTCACGGCGAGCTGTTCGTGCACGGGCTCGGACACGGCGTCGGCCTGCAGATTCACGAAGCGCCCGGAATCGCCAAAACCGGCACGGGTACACTGCTGGATGGCGTGGCGGTGACCGTCGAGCCAGGTGTGTACTTCCCCGGCCGCGGTGGCGTCCGGATCGAGGACACGCTCGTGGTTCGCCAGGGGGGCCCGGAGCTGCTCACCCACACCAGCAAAGACCTGACCGTCGTCGACTGACGCGCGGTTCGACCGACTAGTAGGAGATCCGAGGACAGTGGCGGACACCAGCGACTTCAAGAACGGCCTCGTGCTGAAGATCGACAATCAGCTGCAGCAGATCGTCGAGTTCCAGCATGTGAAGCCGGGTAAGGGTCCCGCCTTCGTGCGCACCAAGCTGAAGAACGTGGTCTCGGGCAAGGTCGTCGACAAGACCTTCAACGCCGGCGTCAAGGTGGAGACCGCGACCGTCGACCGTCGCGACATGACGTACCTCTACCACGACGGTGAGGACTACATCTTCATGGACGGCGAGACCTACGACCAGGTGCACCTGGGCGAGCAGCTGCTGGGCCGCAACGCCGGCTTCCTGCTGGAGAACATGGCCGTCCAGATCGCCATGCACGAGGGTGAGGCGCTGTTCGTCGAGCTCCCCGTCGCGATCGACGTCATCGTCACCCACACCGAGCCGGGCCTGCAGGGCGACCGCTCCTCGGCCGGCACCAAGCCCGCCACCGTGGAGACCGGCGCCGAGGTCCAGGTGCCGCTGTTCATCAACCAGGGTGACAAGCTGCGCATCGACACCCGCGACGGCAGCTACATCAGCCGCGTCAACAACTGACGCGACGGATAATGTCTTCCGTGGCCGATCAATCGGACAAGAAGTCTTTCAAGAAGCTCGGCGCACGGCACAAGGCCCGCCGGCGCGCGGTGGACCTGCTCTTCGAGGCGGAGGCCCGCGACATCGATCCCGCGGACCTGCTCTCGGAGCGGGTCGCGCTGGCGGTGCGTGAGGAATCGATCGCCCCGGTGAACCCTTACACCCGCGTCCTGGTCGAGGGCGTCGCCGACGATCTGGACCGGGTGGACGGCACCATCGAGTCGTACCTGTCGCAGGATTGGACGCTGCCCCGGCTGCCCGCCGTGGACCGCGCCATCCTGCGGGTGGCGGTGTGGGAGTTGTTCCACGCCAACGACGTTCCCCCGGTGGTGGCGGTGGACGAGGCGGTGGAGCTGGCCAAGGAGCTGTCCACCGACGATTCCCCGTCGTTCATCAACGGCGTGCTCGGCCAGGTGGTCCAGGTGGCTCCGCAGGTGCGGGCCGCCGCGGCGGCCACCCGCTCGACCGTCGCCGACGACGAGAAGTAGTTCGAAGGAGAAGCGCAGGGTGCGCAAATATCTGGTGATGGCCATGCGCACCCCGCGCTTCGACGATTCCGTCGTCGTTCCGCACAAGGAATGGCTGGCGCGGGTGCGCGAGCGCGGACAGCTGGTGGAGACCGGCAAATTCACCGACGGCAGCGGCGGCGCGTACGTGATCACCGCCGAGAATCTGGCCGCCGCACAGGAATTGATCCGCACCGACCCGATTCACTCCACGGGCGCTTCGGAACTCACCGTCTACGAGTGGGAGATCACCGGCTGACCTGGCGTCGCCGCACGCCCGGGCGGTAGCCGCCGGTCACGTGGGTCGCCGATCCGCTTTCACTCCGATCGATCCAGTTCCGCGAGCCGGTGCGCGATGCCCGCGCGGCCGGTGAGTCCGAGTTTGCGCAGGATGCGGCCCAGATGGTCCTCCACGGTGCGCGGGCTCAGGAAGAGCTGCTCGGCGATCTCCTTGTTGGTGAGCCCGCGCGCCGCCAGCCCGGCGACCTCGCGTTCGCGTCCGCTCAAGGTGGTCGCGCCGCTCACGCTGCGATGGCCGGCCAGTTTGCGCTGCGCGGTGGTGGCGGCGGCGAGTAACTCGTGTGCGCCGGCGGCCACGAATTCCTCACGCGCGGCGGCGATCCGGGCGGTCGCCGCGGCGAAATCGCCCTGTTTGCCGTCGATCTCGGCGGCGACCAGCATGGTCTGGGCGCGGAACACCGGCATGCCTGCCTGCCCGTAATAGGCGATGGCCGCCTCGGCGGCGTGGGCGGCGGCGTCGAGTTCGCCTCGGGCGCACAGATATCCGGCGCGCGCCCGCGCGGCGGCGGC
>NZ_JBSGCY010000266.1:0-3574 GCF_053602115.1 Nocardia sp. NPDC004582
AGCGCCGCCTCCGCCGCCGCGGCCAGTTCGCCGCAGCTGCCGAAGCGGTGGTCGCGATGCTTCGCCAGCGCGCGTTCGATGACCGCGTCGAAGGCCGGGGGCACGGCGCCGTACACCAGGCTCGGCCGCGGAATCGGCGCACCCAGGTGGGCCGCGACCAGCTGCGCGGTGCTCTCCCCCGGATACGGCAGCTGCCCGGTGAGCATGTGGAACAGCGTGCAGCCCAACGCGTACACGTCCGCGCGGTGATCGGTGTCGCCGCGCAGCTCGAACTGTTCGGGGGCGGCGTACTGGAAACTGGCGTACATCTCCCCGGTGCGGGTGAGCGTACTGGTGTGGTCGACCGCCTTGGCGATCCCGAAATCGGCCAGGTAGACCTGCTGCTCGGTGCCCCATTCCAGCAGGATGTTGGCCGGTTTCACATCGCGGTGCAGCACGCCCGCCCGGTGCGCGTGGTCCAGCGCCCGCGCGGTCTCGCCGATGATCCGCACCGCGTGGTCGGGCCGCACCGGGCCGTCGCGCAGGATCGCGGCGGCGTCGGTGCCCTCGACGTATTGCATGGCCATCCAGAGCCGGTGCTCGTCATTGCCGCGCGCGTACACCGCGACGATGTTCGGATGCGACAGCCGCGCGGCGGTATCGGCCTCCCGCAGGAAGCGGGCCCGGACCTCGGGATCGTCGGCCTTGCCCGCGGCCAGGAGTTTCAGTGCGACCGATCGGGGCAGGTCGCGGTCCTTGGCGAGGTAGACCTCGCCCATTCCGCCCACACCGAGCAGCCGTTCGACGGTGTACCCCGCGAAAACCTGCCCTTGCGCGAGTGTGCGCCCCACAGCCTGCCCTCTCCGACCACATCATTTCCGCCGATCACCGTAACCCAGATACCGTTCGGCGAAGCGGGCGTTAATCGCGCGGGATGCTTTTCCGGATGGAATGAATTACTCACTTTGTGTCACAACATAATTCGGAATTCCATGCTTTCCGTTCCGGCGCGATTTGATCTTTCCCGCCATACGGACTGGTCAGTCGCATGATTGCCGTCCGTCAGCGCGCCTCCACCTCCGGATTGACATACACTTGCGCTGCAAGGGCGTTCGGATCGGGTTATCGGTCCGAATGTGGGTGACGGACCCGGGGGTGAGGGTTTTGACACGGCCCATTCGGGTGTTCATGACGGGGTCGGAGTGGTTCACGGCCGCCCCCGGAGGACTGAACCGCTACTTCACCGATCTCTACCACGCGCTCGCCGATGACAGTGGAATAGATGTCAGCGCAAGAGCTTTCGGTGATGCCCCGACCGGGGCGCACTCGTGGGGACCGACGGGCGGCTCCACCCCGGACCGTGCCCGCACCGCGTTCCTGGATCGGGACGCGCTCACCCGCGACACGGTGATCGATCGGCACTTCTGCCTGTACGGTCCGGCCGCGGTGCGCAACCCGCTGGTGGTCCACTTCCACGGACCGTGGGCCGCCGAGAGCCGGATGGCGGGCGAGAGCTCGCGCGCGGTCCGTGCGAAGTACCTCGTCGAGCGCCTGCGCTACGCCCGCGCCGATCGATTCATCGTGCTGTCCGACCATTTCCGGCGGCTGCTGATCGGCGACTACGGCATCCGCGCGGACCGGGTCCGGGTGATTCCGCCGGGCGTCGATCTGGACCGCTTCACCGCCACCGAGCCGGAGACGAATTCCGGGATCGTGCTGTGCGTGCGGCGGCTCGAAAGGCGCATGGGCATCGACGTCCTGCTGCGCGCCTGGTCCGCGGTCGCGGCCCGGCATCCGCAGGCGCGGCTGGTGATCGTCGGAACCGGTACCGCGGAGCGCGAATTGCGGCGGCTGGCGGCGAGCCTGTTCGGCGACGAACCGCACTCCCCGATCCGATTCACCGGCACCGTGTCCGACGCCGAGCTCACCGACCTCTACACCCGCGCCGATCTCACCGTGGTGCCGTCCCTGGCCCTGGAGGGTTTCGGCCTCATCGCCCTGGAGTCCCTGGCCGCCGGACGCCCGCCCGTGGTCTCCGACTGCGGCGGACTGCCGGATTCGGTCCGGGACCTGGATCCCTCGCTCATCGTCGGGCCGGGCGATCCCGAAGCGCTCGCCGCCCGGCTCGTCGCGGCCCTGGACGGGGTGCGCCCGGACCCGAAACAGTGCCGCGCCCATGCCGAGACGTTCTCCTGGGCCGTCGCGGCCCGGCGGCACCGTGACGTGTACGCGGAGCTCACCGCCCGATGACAGCGCTCAAGGCCGTCTTCCTGGCACACACCGCGGCCCCCTCCGGGGCCGAACTGGCGACCCTGCGCCTGGTCTCGGCCATGCCGGCCGGGCGCACCGCCGTGGTGTACACCGAGGACGGCCCGATGCTGCGGCTGATGGCCGCGCGCGGTATCGAAACCCGGGTCGTGAGCAATGATTTCGACTCCCGCGCCATGACCATCGACCAGGCCGGGGTGCGCAGCCTGGTGATCGGCGCGACGGGCCTGCTGCGCCTGGGCTGGACCCTGGGCGCGACCGTGCGCGAACTCGACGCCACGGTCCTGGTCGCGGGCAGCACCAAGGCGATGCTCATGGGCGCGGTGGCCGCGCGCCGGGCCCGGGTGCCGCTGGTCTGGCATGTGCACGACCGGGTTTCCCGCGACTACTTCGGCCGCGCGCTGGCGCTGATCATCCGGGTGCTGGGCTGGGTGGTGGCCCGCGGGGTCATCGCCAACAGCCGTGGCACCCTGGCCTCGCTCTACACCTGGCGGCGCCGGGCCGTGGTCGCCTATCCGGGCGTCGAGTTCCCCGCCGGTGCATCGACCGGCTCCGCGCCCGATTCCGAGATCCACGGCGACGCCCACGCACCAGGGCAGCGTCCCGCCACCGAGACCGTCATCGCCGTGGTCGGCCGCCTCGCCCCGTGGAAGGGACAGGACCTGTTCCTGCGCGCGCTGGCCGATGTGAAAACCCTTCCGCGCGAGGTCTTCCTGGTCGGCGGCACCTTCTTCGACGAGCAGCCCTACCGCGCCGAACTCGAGATGCACGCCACCGCCCTCGGCCTCCCGGTGACCTTCACCGGCCACGTGGACGACCCGGAATCCTATCTGCGCCACGCCGATATCCTCGTGCACTGCTCGGTGCTGCCCGAACCGTTCGGGCAGGTCGTGGTCGAGGGCATGCGGGCGGGCTGCGCCGTCATCGCCACCCGGCCCGGCGGCCCGGAGGAGATCGTCGAGCCGGGCGTGAACGGCCTGCTGGTGACCGCCGGGAACCGCGCCGATCTCACCCGCGCCCTGGACCTGCTGATCGCCGACCAGGAACTGCGCACCAAGCTGGCCGACGCCGCGCGCCTGCGGTCGCGGGACTTCGATGTGGCCGCCTCGGCCCGGACCGTCACCGCCTTCCTCACCGGCGTGCCCGGAAAGCGGTGACGTCGTGGATGATCCGACCGACCCGTTCCCCTACGATCCGCCCACCGTGCGGATGGAGAGCCTCGGCACCCTGGGTGCGGATGGCGTCCAGCGTGGAAGCCGACACATCGGACATTCGTAGCCGCCCAATGAATTCCAGGGTGTCCAGTCCGGTTGCCGAGAGTATCTCG
>NZ_JBSGCY010000267.1:0-3495 GCF_053602115.1 Nocardia sp. NPDC004582
GTCGGCCCAGCGGACCGCCAGCGCCTCCGGGTCGGCCCCGGCGGCGGCCGCGGACCCGTAGTAGCGGACGGCCTCGTCACCGGCGCGTTCCGCGGCGGCGCACAGGAACGCGGCCAGCCGCTCGTCGCGGAGTCCGGACTCGGCGAGCAGCAGCGCGGTGTGGTCGCGCAGCAGTCCGGCGTCCAGGCGGGCGTGCAACAGCCGGCGGGCGACCGTCAGGAAACGGCGGTCGCCGACCAGGGTGCGCAGCGGCGCGACCGCCGGCGTCAGCAGCAGATCGGCATCGGTGACCAGCGCGCTGCCCCGGGCCCGGTCCACCAGGCTCTGGGCGTCGGCGGGGGAGAGGTCGAGGACCTCGGTGAGTTCGCCGGTGTCCAGGCCCGCGCCGATGGCGGCCACCGCCAGGGCGTCGAGCAGGTCCGGGTCGGCGTCGTCGAGCCGGTTCCGGGCCCACGCGGTCACCGCCTGGTCGACGGCCGTCACGCCCGCGTCCAGGCGGGTCGCGCAGGCGGCGGTCAGGGCGGCCACCACACCGCCGTGGATGCCGCCGGTCTGGCGATGGATGTGCTGAGCCAGGCCGCGCGGCACCATCATGCCCAATTCCCGTGCGAACGGCGCGATCTCGGTCGCGCCCAGGGCGCGCAGATCGATCACGCGGCCGCGGCGGGCCACCAGATCGGTGAGCCCGCGCAACCGGGCGTCGTGCGGGCGCGAGCGCAACGCGATCACGACCGGGAACTCCCCGGATTCGGCGGCGGCGCACAGCAGTTCGAACTCGGCCGCGCCGAGGGTGTGCGCGTCGTCGACGACCAGGGCGATCCGGGGACGCCCGGTCTCCGCGCCGCCGCCGGGCCGCGGGGCCTGCGCCGGATGGTCGGTGAGCGTGACGCCGCGGGCGCGCAGCCGCGCCCGGATCGCGCCCAGCAGGGTGGACTTACCGGTGCCGGAACGGCCGCGGATGAGGTACAGCACCGCACCGGAATCGCCGGAATCCAAGTCCCGGAAGATCTCTCGCGCGCCCGGAAGTGAATCGAGCGCGACTGGGGTAACGCCTGTCACGAGGAACCAACTCTCAGCCGTGCGTACCGGGAATTTTCCCGAGTCCGTCGACGGCGTTGTTCAAGGCTCCCGTCGGGAGCTGGGGCGCCGGCACCATGGGGGGCTGCGGCAACTGCAGGGTCTGCACCGGCGGCTGCTGCCCCGTGGCGGGCGGCTGCGGCTGCGGTTGGGGTTGCGGTTGCGGCGCGGGTTGCGGCTGCGCCTGCTGGGTCTGCGGCGACTGCTCCGGCGCCGGATTCTGTTGCTGGGCAGGGATATCCGACTGGCCGCCCGGGGCAGCCGGAGCGCCCCCGGCGGGGGAGGCCGGGGTGCCGGGCTGGGTGCCGGCGGGCGGCTGCGGAGAGTTCACCGCGGCGATCGGACTGCCCGGCACGGCCGCGGCGGGCGTGCCGGAGGGGGTGACCCCGCCGGCGGGCGCGTTCTTGTCCAGTGCCACCGCCGAGGTCGAAGGGGGTTGCGTCCCCGCGGGATTCGCGGGCGTGGACCGGTCGCCGGTGCCCATGGCCAGCGTGCCGGTCGCCACGGCGGCCACCGCGACGGCGGCCGCGCCGAACACGGCCAGCCGCTTCCAGTGCCGGAAGCCGCTCCGCGGTTCCTCGGCGGGGAGTTCGGGCAGCAGCGGAATACGCGGAGCCGCAGCGGGTTCCGCCGTCTCCGCCGGTCCGGCAGCCGCCGGTGAGGCGGCCTCGGTGGGCTCGGGTAAGGAGCCGGTGCGGCGGGGCCGGCCCGCCGCGGTCCGGGGCGGAGTGAGCGTGGCGTCGCCGTCGGCCTCGGCGTAGGTCTGGCCGCCGATCACGATGGCCGGGTGCGCCTCGGTCTCGGTCATGTCGGCCAGCAGGTCGGCGGCCAGCAGGGCCGCGCCGTGCGCGCTCAGGTGGGCCGGGTCGGCGGCGGCCGCGACCGGGACGCCGAATTCGGTGGACAGCAGCTCGGTCACCAGCGGGATGCTCGCGCCGCCGCCGGTGAGCAGGAAGCCGTCCAGATCGGCGATGCCGAGTCCGGCGCGGCGCAGGGCCTCGCGGACCAGGTCGGTCGAACCGAGGAGCGGACCCCGCAGCAGCTCCTCGATATCGTCGCGAACCAATCGCACCTCGGCGACGCCGAGCATGGGCAAACGCACCGGCACCATGGTGGCGGTATTTGTGGAGAGAGTTTCTTTCGCAATTTTGCAGCGTTCCCGGAGCGCCGACAATTCTTGTTCCACTACCGGGTCGAAA
The DNA here is from genome assembly GCF_053602115.1 of Nocardia sp. NPDC004582. Taxonomy (NCBI): domain Bacteria; kingdom Bacillati; phylum Actinomycetota; class Actinomycetes; order Mycobacteriales; family Nocardiaceae; genus Nocardia; species Nocardia sp. NPDC004582. The sequence goes on from NZ_JBSGCY010000267.1 coordinate 2,277, forward strand.
GGATCGAAATCTTTTTCGCCGACCGCATAGGCGAGGACATATCGCATCGTCAGCAGATCGAATTCCGAACCCGCCACCGTGGTGCTGCGGACCGGTTCGCCGAGCAGACCCGACATGGCGCCCGTGCGGGCGACCGAGACGGTCAGTCCGGTGGCTCCGAGGTCGTACACCACCATCGCGCCGTCATGGCTCGAGTCGCGTACGTCCTGCAGCCAGCGCATGGCCGCGGCCGGTTCCGGGACCAGGGCGACCTCGCCCAATCCGGTCTCGTCCAGCGCGGTCCGCTGCGTCTCCACGGTGTGCTGTGACCACCAGGCCGGGTAGCAGGCGACCGACGCGCCCGCCGGGCCCATATCCGTCACCACGCGGCCGATGGCGGCCGCCACCAGGTCCGCGGCCCGGACGACGGAGCCGTCGCGGGTGCGGATGTCCACCGGATCGCCGACCCGGGACAGGAAACTGTCCGGAATCTCCGTCTCCGCGCCCAGCGTGCTGGGCCGGGTATGGAGCTTGTGTTGTCCCCCCGAAGTTGTCACGGCAACCGTGTTCGACGACCCGACGGTGATGCCGAGCGCCAGCCCCTGACTCATTCGAGTTCCCCTGTCATTACCGGACACGCGGTGGGTGTTGCGCGTGCCGCTCGAAAGCTCTTGGTCCGATATGTCTGAAAACCCTCTGTTAGGCCGGGCGGCCCACCGAGCCTGTCGGTAGCTGGGGGGTTCTCGTTACCGTTTCCCCGGCAGGTTTGGGGAAATTCCCCTAATGTTCGCCGGACCCCCAAGGTGATCGATGGGGAAACCGGGGGACTTCACCCCTTACGCGTAACAACTCGTCTTCCTAACGTGAAAGTCAATTCGAGCAGTGCGGGTCAACGGGGCCCGCCCCACCAGGGAGACGATTCATCATGAGCCCCAACGCAATTCTCGAGTTCATCCTCAACCTGCTGCGCGACCACGAGGCCGCCGTCAGCTATTGCACCAATCCGGGCGCGGCCCTCGCCGCCGCCGGCCTGGACACCGTGACCCCGGAGGATATCGCGGCCGTGGCGCCGATGGTGGCCGAGTCCGCGCTGGTTGCCGGAGGTTCGCAGCTGTCGAGCATCATCGCCGCGGGCGGGGCCACCGGCCTGGCCATCACCTCGCCGCCGCCGTCGGCGGTGGCGATGCGAGTCTCGGTGGGCGGCAAGGGCGGTAGATCGAACAGCTGCGCGATGGACTGT
>NZ_JBSGCY010000268.1:0-3393 GCF_053602115.1 Nocardia sp. NPDC004582
GAACACCGAGATTCTGGTGCGTGCGGGATCGGAGGCGGTGGCGCTCAGAATGGCCGGCTCCCCGGCGGGTTCGGCGCGAGCCGACCGCGCCGAGCGCCGCGATACCGACCAGGGTGCCGGTGGTGGCGGCCAGACCCGAACCGCCGGAACCGACGATGGCCACCTCGCCCGCGGTCGCCAGGCGCATGAGCGCGGGCAGCACGAACGCCACGGTGCCCAGCAGCACGATGGCGACCAGCATGCGCTGGGCCTCGTCGGCGTCGGGCAGGTTCACGGTGCCGGTGCGGTCGTCGGTGACGCCCGCGGTGGTGAAGGCGATCATGTAGACGATCGCGGCGACCGGCTTGTACAGCATGAACGCGATGATCCAGCGAATCAGCTTGTTGTAGGACGACATTCCGATGCCGGTGCCCGAGCCCGCGGCGGCCAGCGGCAGCACGCCCGCCGCGACCACCAGCATGCCCTGGCGCACGATGGCCAGCACGATCTGCGCGAGCGCCCCGAGCAGGCCGACGATGGCGATGATCAGCACCAGACCCGGCGAGAACGCCTGCAGCTTGGAGGTTTTCACCATCAGCTCGGCCATGTTCTTGGCATTGCCGTTGGTGGAGTCGTTGATCACCCACTCGGAGAACTTGTCCGAGGCCTGGGTCGCGGCCACGATCACCGCGCCCAGCATCCAGGAGCTGAACACCACACGGGCGAACATCCAGAACGAGTCCGTGGCCTGGTCGACCGCGGCGCCGCGTCTGGCTCGCGCCAGTTTCAGGCCGGTGAGTATCACCGAGGTCATCAGGAACAGGATCTGGACTTGATAGGTGTAGTCGTTGATCTTGGTGAATAGGGTTCCGGCGTCGCTGACTCTCTCGTTCGGGATCTTCATCCAGAACGTGAGCGCCAGGATCAGCGCCTCGCCGAGACCGCTCATCAGCGAGTCGACGACCTTGCCGAAGGTGGAGTCCCACGCCTTGTCGCGCACGGCGCCGGCGGCGTCGCTCGGGTGGGTGGCGACATTGCCGGCCTTGCAGGCCGCCGAGGCCGCGTCGCCGAGCGAGATGCCGGGCACGCCCAGCCCGTCGAGGGAGTCGTGTAATTCGTTGCAGGCCTGGTCGAAACCGTAGGTCTGGCCGTAAGCCACCGTCGGGGTCGCGATCATGACGGTGAATACGACCGCGAGAATCGTGACTAGCCGCCTCAGCATGTGGTCCACCTCTCGATGGGTCGCGATGCCATATCTTCTGTTGTCAGCTGTGGAGCTGTTGTTGTCGTCACCAACGGGTCCACCCCGCCAGCGAATCCACGTACTCGGTCTGCGAGGTCCGTGACGTGGAGGGCTTGAGCCGCCAGTCGCCGGCGTCCCAGACCATGATCAGGCGCACCGCCGCCCACAACTGCCGGCCGTCGACCACCGGCCCGCGCGCGGCCAGCCGCACGATGGCCATGTCGTCGGCGTAGTTCTCGACCTGGAAGCCGTCGGGGGCGACCAGGTAGCGGGTCACCTTCTCGGGCTGCTGTTTCGGCAGCCGTTGATCGGCCAGCGCCTGGTCGTAGGCGGTGAGCTGTTCGGCGGGCACGCGTACCTGCCGCACGTACAGCTCCCGGTCCGCGGGCCGGGCGTTGAGCCGGTAGGTGATCTGCGCCGCCGCCAGGGCCGCGCCCTGCGGGGTGTGGGAATAGCCCACGGCCAGGCCGTTTTCCAGGCGAGCCGGACCGTCGGAGGTGGAGAAGGGCACCGACGCGCCGTACACCCGCTGCCAGCCGTGCGGATCGGTGATGCCCTGCGGGGCAGCGGTGAGCCAGTCGGTGTCGGTGGCCTTGCGCTGTTTGCCGGTCTCCTGCGGCAGCGGCTGTCCCGCGGTGTTGTTGGGAATGTCGACGCGGCGGCCGAACAGATCCACATCGGGCGAGGCGAATCCGGTGGCACCGGTCTCCGAGGTCGCCGGGGGCGCGCCCGGGTCGGTCTTGGCGCTGGGTTTGGCGTCGCCGTGCCCGAAATAGACCACCAGACCGGCGATCAGGATGACCGCCACCAGGGCGGCCGAGGCGATGACGCCGAACGAGACGCCGTCGCGCTCGGGCGACTCCTTCTCGCTCAATGCAATGCCTCCACGGTGTCGTCTACAAGAACGTGTGTGCGGGTGGACAATTCAGCCGACCGGCCCCTCAGGTCGGCAGCAGGGCCAGTGCGATGCCGCTGGCCGAGGTCGCCATGATCGCGCCCAGCAGGCTCATCACCACCCCGTGCGTCGCCTCGTTGGCCGCCAGGTCGCCGCGGAACGCGTACCACAGCCGGCCCGCGGCCAGGATCATCCAGGCCAGGCAGAACAGCAGCACGCACCACAGCAGCCAGTCGATGAGCTGCATCATCGGCCGGAGCACATCGGCCGGCATCTGTTTGTAGGCCAGCACGGCCACCGCGTCCGCGCGGGTGGAGAGCGCGGCGTGCAGGGCCTGCGGCACCAGCGCGGCGGGCATTAGGTGATCACTGCGTTCATGATCGTGCCCGCGCTGGTCGCGACGATGCCTCCGATCATCGCTCCGGCCACCATCTTCGGGGACTCCAAACCGCCTCCCGTCCACTTCTCCCAGGCGAACCGGCCACCGGCGTAGGTGATGCCCAGGATTCCCGACAACAGAACGAACCAGGTGAAGTACCGAACCAGTTTCAGCAACTTGTCCGACGCGGGCGGCGCCTCCGGGGTCGGGTTACCGACCTGGGCGAGGATCTGACCGTACGCGTCATGTACGGCGAGGAGCATGCTCATTGTCTGTCCTTCTCCAAAAGCGAACTGCTAGTAACAATCTCGCCGATCACCGGCCCCGCCGTCCAACCGGAGGCGGCACCTACTTCGGAAATCTTTCCAGCACAATGCAATCCAAGGGTGTTCATGATCACTCCCCCCGTTCCGCGAACACGTCGCGGGGGGCGTCGAGCGCGTCCTGGGCGGCGGCGACGATGCCCGTGCCCAGATCCCGCACATCCTGCGTAACCTCTTCCAGCGGATCGGGTTTGCGCTTGCGCTGCACCGGCGGCGGGTCGCCGGGCGACCAGACGGGCAACTGGTCGGCTTCGACCAGTGTCCACTCCTCGTGCCAGGGCAGCTGCCACACCTGACCGGCCAGCGACCCGACCACGTCGCGGTAGCGGCGGATCTCGGCCGGCATCCGGCCCGGGCGCGCGGCCACGGTGATCAGCCCCAGCACCTCACACGGACCGGCCAGGCCGGCGTGATGCTGGCGCAGCAGGTCGTGGGCGCGGGTGAGCCCGGAGATGGTCTCGCGCGCCACCAGCACCACGAACGGGGACTCCCGCTCGAAGACGCCGGGCCAGCGCCGGTACGAATCCGCCGCCGGCGCAAGCACATGCGCGAGCGTGGTCGCGCCCGCGCCGCC
>NZ_JBSGCY010000269.1:0-3285 GCF_053602115.1 Nocardia sp. NPDC004582
GGACCGTCGCCGGGCTCGGCCTGGCCGCCGGGGCCGGTCTGATCGCGGGCCCGATCGCGGTGGTGCTCACCGGGTTCGGGTTGATCGGCGATCGGGTGCGGCCGCGCGGCTGGTCGCGCATCCTGATCGCGCTCGCGGGCGGCGGCACCGCCGTGTGCGCGGCCGCGCTCTCCACCGGACCATGGCGCTCGTTCGAGGGTTATGTCGGCGGTTCGCTGTGGGTGCAGTTCCCGGCGCTGGTCGCGATCATCGCGGTCGGGATCGCCGCGCTGCCGCCGCGCCGTTGAATCCCGCTGCCGCTCAGCCGAAGCGGCGGCGCGTCCATTTCCGCACCGGCTCCTCGACGAGCGCGAAACTGGCGGCGGCCAAGGGCAGCGTGAAGACCACGGTCAAGACGTAGACCACCACGAAATGCCCGCGGAACGGCACCACGCCGAAGACCGGGAACACGATCGACAGCACCGCGAGGTGCCAGATGAAGATGCCGTAGGACCAGCGGCCGAGAGTGGCCGCGACCCGGCTCTCCAGCCACCGGTGCGGCTGGTCCGGCCGCAGCACCAGCGGGGCGATCAGCCCGAAGCCGACGATCGCGCCGAGCGCCATCTTGGCGGCGTACTGCCAGGGCTGTCCGTGCACCAGCCCGCGCGGCCCGGCCAGGTCGGTGGTCGCCAGCAGCATGGCCGCCACGGCGAGCGGCCACATCAGCCACCGGTTGCCCGCCACCCGCCGCCACGCCGGTGCGGGCTGGTCGGCGAGTTCGGCGAGCAGCATGCCGACCGCGAACCACGGCAGGTAGCCGGGCAGCCAGTTGTCGGAGTGGATGCCGTCCGGGGTCGGGACGGGCAGGAAGTTCCAGCCGAGGCTGAGCAGGGCCAGGCCCAGGACCACCGGCACCCGCAGGCGCGCCCGCCGCCCGCGCAACCACACCAGCGCGAACGCCAGCAGCGGCAGCACCAGATAGAAGGCGACCTCCACCGAGAGACTCCACATCTGGGTGAGCCCGTCGGTCAGCGTGAACGGCACGAATACTTGCAGCAGGCCCAGATTCGACACCCACACCCGCAGGCCGGCGGTGTGCGCCGCGCTCGGCAGCAGGATCAGCACCGCGCACACCACCGCCCAGTAGGCGGGCAGGATGCGGGCCGCGCGGTGCAGCAGATAGCGTCCGGCGCTCGGCGCCACCCCGTGACCGCGGGCCGCGGCGGCATGCGGCCGCCACAGCAGGAATCCGGACAGCGCGAAGAACACCGCGACCGCGAGATCGAAGCGCTCCCATACCCGGCCGAGCACGGGCTGTCCGGTGGCGCCGGTCTGGAAGGCGACGTGGGTGAGCACGACCCCCAGGGCGGCGAGCGCGCGCATGCCCTCGAGTGCGGGGACGAAGCGGCCCGGACGGACCGGTGCCGGGTCCAGGTCGGGCGTCTCCGCGGTGGTGAGGGTGGTCGTCGTCATCGGGTCCCAGTGTGCCTTGCGGGTGTTTCGCGGATCATCCGGCTTTTGACTTGGGGGCGTTTCGGGGCGTTTTCCTGCCTCGGCCGCACTCAGGGACCGCTCGGACTGTTAGTGTCTGGGCTCACGAGTGCTGCGCGGCGACCGCAGTACTGGAAGAAACACGCGTTCGACGACGAGGAGAACCTGCATGGCACTCAGTGCCGGTACCAGAAGGACGGTTGCCTGCGTACTCGTGGGGCTCGGCGCGATGCTGCTTGTCGCCGCCATCATGATTCCCACGTACACGGTCAGCCGCCTCGCGAAGACGCCGTTGGATCTGGAGATCACGACCGTCGCGACCAACCCGCAGACCGGGGCGCCCAGCGAGGTGCTGGACTCGAAGTCGCTGACTTCGACGACCGGCTCGGCGAAGGTGGACCAGAACGTCCCGCTCGTGTCGCAGCGCTTCCTCACCGTCGAAAACCCGTCCGACGCTTCGGAAATGACCATTCAGGCCGGTCAGACCCTGCGCCGTACCGACAAGCAGGGCGACACCGGCCTGCTGACCGCGAGCATCGACCGCGTCACCGTGGACCGCAAGACCGGTGAACCGGTGGAGTCGGTCGACGGCGGCCCGAACGGCGCGATCGCCGTGACGGTCGACAAGAAGGGCGAGTCGGTCATGGACCCGGTGCAGCACAAGGGTCTGCAGTACCGCTTCCCGATCGGCACCGAGAAGAAGACCTACCCGTACTTCGATCTCAACACCCGTAAGACCTACGACGCCGCGTACGTCGAGGAAACCGAGATCAACAGCCTGAAGGTCTACCACTTCCAGATGACGGCGCCGGTCACCGACCTGTCCACCGTCGCGAACTCGCCGACCAACAAGCTGACCCTGCCCGCCGCCAAGTGGGGCGTGGAGGGCGACGGCGATGTCACCATGGCGCGCTTCTACACCAACGTCCGCGACCTGTGGGTCGAGCCGGACACCGGCACGGTCATCAAGGGCCAGGAGCAGATTCACCTGTTCTACGCCCGCACCGGTGACAAGCCCGAGGTGACCGCGCTCAAGTCGACCTTGGTGTTCGACGAGAACACCATCGAGTCGCAGATCTCGGTGGCCAAGGAGAACATCGACAAGCTGTCGCTCTACGGCCGCACCCTGCCGATCATCCTGGGCGTCCTCGGCCTGCTGTTCGTGATCGCCGGCATCGTCCTCGGCCTGCTCGGCAAGAACGGCAACGGCGCCACCCCGATCCGCCGCGCCCCCGCGCCCGCGGGCGGCCCCGGCGACTTCGACGCCCCGACCCAGCAGATCGACATGAACAAGCGCCCCTAGCGCCCCCGTTCGGTCCAGCGGCCCAGCATCTTCCGAGATGCTGGGCCGCTGTCGTTCGCGACCCGGATCCGTCGGTGCGAAACAAGTCCGGCCGACCGGGCGCCGCGACGCCCAGCATCAGTCACAGGTACCGGAACGAGACAGGCCGAGACCTGGGTGGGACGGACCGAGCGCCGAACGCCGGGGTGGGTGTACCGGGTGGGCGCTGCCCGGGGTGCGGGCAGGAGGTCGAGCGGCGGGTGGGAGCATTGCGGGCGTGTCTGTTGTACGCCGTCTGCCCGTGGTCAAGGACCTGACCTTGGTGACGGCGGGGGCGATGACCGCGAATGTGGCGGGGTATCTGCTGCAATTGCTCGCCAGCCGCTGGCTGGGGGTGGCGGGATACAGCTCGTTCGCGAGCCTGCTGGCCGTGCAGATGCTGTGCGCGGTCCCCGCCCTGGCCCTGCAGAACGTGATCGCGCGCGAGGTGGTGCGCGGCGCGCCCGCCGCCGCCGCACGCGCGCTGGCCTGGC
>NZ_JBSGCY010000270.1:0-3192 GCF_053602115.1 Nocardia sp. NPDC004582
TTCAAGCCGGAGTTCCTGAACCGGCTCGACGACGTGGTCATGTTCCACGCCCTCGCCGCCGATCTGACCTCCGCCCTTACCGGCGGCCTGGCCGCGGGCGCGGGCCTGGAGACCGGCCTGCAGGGCGCGCTCGACGCGGTCGCCCACGGCGGCGCGGACCTCACCACCGGTCTGACCGGCGCGATCACCACCGCCACCGACCTCGAGACCGGCCTCGGCGCGGGACTCTCCACCGCCATCAACGCCGCCACCAACGTGGGCGCGGGTCTGCAGACCGACCTGAACGGCGCTCTCGACACCGGCCTGGGCCTGCAGACCGGCCTCAATGGCGCGGTGAACACCGGCGCCGCCCTCGGCACCCAGGTCGGCGCCGGCCTGGAGACCGGTCTCTCCGGTACCGCCGATGCCCTCCTCGGCGCGGGCACCCAGCTCGGCGCGGGCCTGGACACCGGCCTGCACGCGGGCGCGGATCTCGGCACGCAGCTCGGCGGCAACCTCGGCGCGGGCGTCGACACCGCGGTCGGCGCGGGCGCCCAGCTGGGCGCGGGCCTGAACACCGGACTCCAGGCGGGCGCCGATCTGGGCACGCAACTGGGCGGCGGTCTCGGTGCCGGTCTCGACACCGCGGTCGGCGCGGGCACCCAGCTGGGCGCTGGTCTCGAGACCGGCCTCAACACGGGCGCGCAGCTGGGTACGGGTCTCGACGCCGGGTTGCACACGGGAGCTGAGCTCGGCACCCAGCTCGGCGCGGGCCTGAACACCGGGTTGCACACCGGTGCGGATCTCGGCACCCAGCTGGGCGCGGGCCTGGACACCGGGTTGCACACGGGTGCGCAGCTGGGCACGGGCCTCGATGCCGGACTGAACACCGCGGTCGGCGCGGGTACGCAGGTCGGTGCGGGGCTCGAGACCGGGCTCAATGGCGCGGCGAATGTGGGCACCGGGCTCGGCGCGCAGGTCGGGAGTGGTTTGGAGACCGGCATCTCCGGTGTGGGCGGTGTGGCGAGCGGGATCGGCGCGGGCGCGCAGGGCGGGCTCGACACCGGCCTGCACGGCGCGGTCGGAGCCGGTACGCAGGTCGGGACCGGGCTGGACGCCGGGGTGCACGGCGGCGGCGCGGTGGATGCCGGGCTGCACGGCGCGGGCGCGAATCCCTGGGCCGGAGTGGATGTCTCGCAGGCCTTCGGCGGCGGGGTGCACACCTCCGGTCCGGACGCGTCGCTGTTCGGCGCCGGCGGCGCGCACACCGGGGCGGATCTCGGGGCGCACGCGGGCGGCGATATCGTCGGCGACATCCTGCACTCGTGACGCGAGGTCGCTCACCGCGGGTTCGCCGCGGTGAGCGACAGTCCCTCGAAGGATCCACTCGGAACACGGACGACTGGAACAGGTCGGTGAGCAAGCTGTGACAGGCATGGTGGCGGCGAATCCGCTGGTGACGATGGTCTCGGAGACCATCGCGGTGGCGCGGGCCGCCGAACGCGGCGACCTGGTCGCCCGGCTGGAGACGGTCGCGGGCAAGGTGCGCGATCCGCGCCGCCGGATCCTGGTGGCGGGCTTGGGGAATCAGGGCAAGAGCCGGTTCGTCAACGCGCTGGTCAACCTGGATGTGTGCCCGGTCGCCGACGATATCGCCACCGCGGTCACCACCGTGGTGTCCTACGGCCCGCAGCCGCGCGCGACGGTGGTCGCCGCGGGCGCGGACGGCGGCGAGAACACCCGGGAGGCGGTGCCGTTCGAGGCCGTTCCCGCGCTCACCGCCCGCGGCCCGCAGGGTCGCGCGGTGCTCCGCCTCGAACTCGAGGCCCCGAGCCCGCTGCTCGCCGACGGCATCGTGGTGGTGGACACGCCCGGCCTGGGTGCGCACGGAACCACCGGCGCGGCAGGCGTGCTCGCGCAGGCCCCGGCCGCCGACGCGGTGCTGGTACTCACCGACGCCTCGACCGAACTGACCGATCCCGAGGTGGATTTCCTGCGGCAGGTGCGGGAACTGTGCCCGGCCGTCGCGGTGCTGGTCACCAAGATCGACCTGTACCCGCATTGGCGGCAGGTGTTCGAGGCGAATCGGAAACACTTGCGCGTCAACGAGATCGAGGTGCCGATGCTGCCGGTCTCGGCGGTGTTGCGCGCCCACGCCATGCGCCTGCAGGACGAGGGCCTCGGCCGCGAGTCCGGGTTCGGCCCGGTGTTCCAGTTTCTGCGGGAGCAGGTGGTGGCGCGGGATCAGGCGGCCGTGCAACGCGCCGTCGCCCTCGACATCTCTTCCGCCGCCGAGCATCTCGCCCTGGCGCTGGGCAGCGAGCTGGTCGCGTTGCGGGATCCGGCGCGCGGCGCGGCCGCCATCCGGGAACTGCACGCCGCCAAGGCCGAGGCGGAGAAGCTGCACCGCCACACCGCCGCCTGGCAGCAGACCCTCGGCGACGGCATCACCGATCTGGCGGGCGATATCGACCATGATCTGCGCAATCGGCTGCGGGATATCGCCCGCACCGCCGAGGACTGGATCGACGACCACGATCCCGGCAGGCACTGGGACAGCATGGACGAATGGCTCACGGCCACCGTGGGTTCCGCGGTCGGCGACAACCTGGTGTGGACCGGCACCCGGGCGGTGAAACTGGCCGAGCGGGTCGCCGCCCATTTCACCGATCTGGGCGCGGTGGATCTGCCCGAGGTCCGCGACACCCTCGACGACGACTCCCGCACCGGGTCCTGCACCCTCGCCGATCTGGAACCCGATCTGGGTTTGAGCCACAAGCTGCTGGTGGGCGTGCGCGGCTCCTACGGCGGCGTGATCATGGCGGGCATGGTCGGCACCATGGCGGGGATGGCGCTGATCAACCCGCTCTCGCTGGGCGCGGGAGTTCTGCTGGGCGGCAAGGCCTTCAGTGACGACAAGAAGGCTCGCCTGGCCAAGCGGCGCGCCGACGCCAAGCTGGCGGTGCGCCGCTATCTCGACGACATCGCGTTCCACACCGGCAAGGAGACCAAGGACCGCCTGCACCGCATCCACCGCCTGCTGCGCGACCATTTCACCGCCATCGCCGACCGCACCCTGCGCTCCATCGACGAGTCCCTGCGCGCCGCCCAGGAGGCCGCCAATGTCGAGGCCGCCCGCCGCACCGAACGGGCCGCCGAACTGGAACGCCGGCTGCGCGTGGTGGGCGAGCTCCGCCGCCACGCGGGCGCGCT
>NZ_JBSGCY010000271.1:0-3024 GCF_053602115.1 Nocardia sp. NPDC004582
ACCCCGAAGGGCCTTACCGCTCGACTTGCATGTGTTAAGCACGCCGCTAGCGTTCGTCCTGAGCCAGGATCAAACTCTCCGTTGAAGACTCTAGACACGCTCCGAAAAGCGAATCAGAAGTATCTCGAACCAGAGTCCGAAAACCTAGCAAAATAGTCGGTCGGAAAATGACCGACTTAAATGTCCGACCCCATCACACGGGGGGTGTGAGGCCGGAACCAAATAAAATATTTGGCACTGACATTCATCGACACACTATTGAGTTCTCAAAGAACACACGCACACGTCTTCGATCCGAACTTGAGTGGATCTCCAACGAGGCAACTTTTCCAGCCTAGTCACAGAACCCGACAGAAGTCAAGAACCAATTTTTGGCTGGGTGTTCGTGTTCGCGTCCGGCGCCCTCGTCCAACCTCGTTTCCGGATCCGATTTCCAGCCTCTGAGCTGGGCGTTTCGGTCCCGGTCGGTGTCCGTGTCGCTCTGACTTGGACTAAGTTACGCGGCGGATAACGCAAGGTCAAATCCGCTGGTCACCGAGACGTTTGCGCAGGTGAACCTGCCGCGGACCGGGCGATTCGAGGGCCTGAGCCACCGGCTTGTGACTCAGGTCATTTCGATCTTGTTGCCCTATCGAGGATCGCGATCAGTGGCCCGCGCGGCGCACGCCGGCGAAGTTCTTCTTGCCGCGGCGCAGTACCAGCCAGCGTCCGTGCAGGTAGTCGGCCTCGGCGGGGATCCACTCGGGGTCGGCGATCTTCTCGTTGTTGACCGCCGCGCCACCCTCGTTGACCGCGCGCCGGGCCGCGCTGCGGCCCTCGCACAGACCGGAGTCGACCAGCAGATCGACGATGGTCGAGGTGGGGGTGGCCTCGGCGAGCTTGCCGTCCACCGCGGATTCGGCGAGCGCCGCCGACAGTGTGGACTCGTCGAGTTCGCGCAGGTCGCCGCGGCCGAACAGGGCTTGGCTGGCCAGCTGCACCGCGCGGGTGTTCTCCTCGCCGTGCACGAGGGTGGTCATCTCCGCGGCCAGGCGCTTCTGCGCTTCGCGGGCGAAGGGCCGCTCGGCCGTGGCCTTCTCCAGCTCGTCGAGTTCCTCGCGCGACAGGAAGGTGAACCAGCGCAGGTAGCGGACCACGTCGGCGTCGGCGGTGTTCACGAAGTACTGGTACCAGGCGTAGGGGCTGGTCATCTCCGGGTCCAGCCAGAGGCTGCCGCCACCGGTGGACTTGCCGAACTTCTTGCCGTCGGCCGAGGTGACCAGCGGGACGGTGAGCGCGTGCACGTGCTCGCCGTCGACGCGGCGGTTGAGCTCGACGCCGGCGATGATGTTGCCCCATTGATCGGAGCCGCCGACCTGCAGCGTGCAGCCGTATTCGCGGCGCAGCTGCAGGAAGTCGTTGGCCTGCAGCAGCATGTAGCTGAACTCGGTGTAGGACATGCCGTCGGATTCGAGGCGGCGCTTGACCGTGTCGCGCGCCAGCATGACGTTCACCGAGAAGTGCTTGCCGATATCGCGCAGGAACGAGACCGTGCTGAGCGGTCCGGTCCAATCCATGTTGTTGGCGATGACGGCCGCGTTGTCGCCGCCGTCCAGATCCACGAAGCGTTCCAGCTGGGCACGGATCCGGCCCGCCCACTCGGCCACGGTGTCGGTGGAGTTCATGGTGCGCTCGCCGACGTCGCGGGGGTCGCCGATCAGGCCGGTCGCGCCGCCGGCCAGCACCACCGGCCGGTGGCCCGCGCGCTGGAAGCGCTTGAGCGCCAGCAGCGGGACCAGGTGGCCGGCGTGCAGGCTTGCCGCGGTCGGGTCGAATCCGGCATAGAGGGTGATCGGGCCCTTGGCCGTGGCCGCGCGCAGGGCGTCCAGATCGGTGGACTGCGCGATCAGTCCGCGCCAGGTCAGTTCATCAATGATGTCGCCGCTCACCCGCACTATCTTTCCATTCCGCCTCCCCGCGACTTTTTCGCCCGGCTCGGGAGCCGTCATAAGCCCCACATGCGGAGATGGCGTTGAGAGCCGAACCGATCTTGGACGTACCCGGCGAGTTGCCCCCGACGCAACGAAATCAGTTGTCACCTGACATACGAAAACCCGCCGCCGCGTGTCAGCGGCGACGGGTTCGGGGGCCGTGCGATCGAGCGGGTCACTTCGCCAGGTCGGTGAAGGTGGCGAAGGAGGCGCGGCGCTCGTAGGCGATCCAGGCGAAGACACCGACCAGGACCAGCGGGAAGATGGCCATGCCCGGCGCGCTGAGCAGGAAGGCCTGGGTGGCGGCGGCGCACACCATGGTGATGGACAGGCCCGCGGCGGCCGGGCCGGACAGGCGGGGAATCATCAGGCCCAGGCCGCCGGAGACCTCGACCAGGCCGGTGAAGTAGCGGAACCAGTCGCCCCAGCCGATCTCGTTGTAGATGCGGACGGCGTCGGCCTGGCCGAAGAACTTCGGCAGGCCGGAGGCGATGATGAAGAACAGGCCGAGGACGATCTGCAGGGTCCACAGCACGCGGTTGCGGAGCTTGCTCGGGGCGGCGACGGTCAGGGTCGGGGTGGCGGCGATGGTGGTCATGTCGAATGTCCTTCCGGGGCTTGTCGGTTCGGTGTCGAACCGCTCGCTGGATAGGACGGGGGTCGTCGCGGAAACTCATCGCGATCGCGAAAGTTTTTTTCCCGCGCAGGTCAGGCTAGGTGTCGAAGGCGGCTTTGAGGGCGCTGAGGTGCACTCGGCTGGCGCCGGCGGCGGCCTCGGGATCGCGGGCGCGGATGGCGTCGTAGAGGTGTTCGTGCGCGTCGTGATCGCTCCCGGGCGAGCGCATCGGACGGATGCGGAGCATGTCGATCATGGCGTGGCGCGAGCGCGGGACGAAGGCGTTGAACAGTTCGAGCAGGATGTCGTTGTGGGCGGCGGCCACCACGGTGCGATGGAAGGCGGTGTCGGCGTCGACCAATCCCTCGACGGTGTCGCCGCTTTCGGCGCGGGCGGCCAGCGCGCGCAGCATGGCGCGCAGGTCCGCGGGGGTGCGGC
>NZ_JBSGCY010000272.1:0-2982 GCF_053602115.1 Nocardia sp. NPDC004582
CGGCCGCCACGAGCAGGCCGCCCCCGGCCAGCCGCAGCGCGGACCGCCGATTCACCGCGGCACCGGACCGGGGCGCGGAAATCGGGGTGGGGGCGGAGCCGGTTCGGTCCGGCTGGACCGTGAGACCGACGACATCGGCCGTGAGGCCGCTCTGACTGCTGGGCACGGGATACATGGTGCCAGCCGTCGCGGACAGCTTGCTGCGCGAGGGCGGTCGGATAGGCTGTGATCAGCGACGACGGGCAACCGTCTTGGGCGCGTCGCTCCCGACGCGCCGTCAGTACCGCGCGGCCGACCATGCCGAACTCAGGCGGGTCGGCTGGTCCTTTACACTCTTTTCGCGCGTTACGCTAGATCTTCGGCACAGTATTTCGCCGAAGCAGACAACTCAACCCGTGACAACTGAACCAGGAGCCGCCCCATATGCCGATGCCGACCGAGGAAAGGGTGAGCCAGCTAGTTGCTGAGCTCGTCGAACGCCGAGGATTCGACCTCGAAGGCGTCGCGATCTCGGCTGCCGGTCCAGCGAGCAAGGTCAAGGTGACCATCGACAGCGATGGATCCCCGGACCTGGATGCCGTCGCGGAGTTGAGCTCGGAGATCTCGCAGACCCTCGACGACGCCGGTGACTTCGGCGAGACCCCGTATCTGCTGGAGATCACCACCCCCGGCATCGACCGGCCCCTCACCACCCCGCGGCACTGGCAGCGCGCGCAGGGTCGCAAGGTCAAGATCGTCCTGGTCCCCGGCGCCGAATCACCGGAGGAGAAGGGCAAGTCCACATTCGAGGCCCGGGTCGGCGTCCTCACCGACACCGATATCGCCCTGGTCCTCGGCGGCAAGCGGAAGCCACACCGGGTGACGGTGCCGCTGGCCGACATCGGATCGGCCGTCGTGCAGGTGGAATTCAATCCGCCGGGCGCGGCCGAGCTGGAGCTCGCGGGGGGAGTAGCGCCGGGCCGTCCCCAGCCGGGCGCCCGGGAGGACAACGAAACCGAAACAACAGAATCCGATTCACTGACCGAAGGGATCGCGGAATGAACATCGAAATCGAAGCCCTGCGCGCGATTGTCGCCGACAAGGGGATCTCGATGGAGACGGTGATCTCCGCGATCGAGTCCGCGCTGCTCACCGCCTACCGGCACACCGAGGGCCACCAGCCCAACGCCCGCATCGACATCAACCAGAAGACCGGTGTCGTGCGGGTGATGGCCCGCGAGGTCGACGCCGACGGCAATGTCATCTCCGAATGGGACGACACCCCCGAGGGCTTCGGCCGCATCGCCGCCACCACCGCCCGCCAGGTGGTGCTGCAGCGGCTGCGCGACGCCGAGAACGAGAAGTCCTTCGGCGAGTTCTCCACCCACGAGGGCGACATCGTCGGCGGTGTGGTGCAGCGCGACGCCCGCATGAACGCCCGCGGCACCGTCGTGGTCCGCATCGGCTCCGAGGCCCATGGCGCCGAGGGCGTCATCCCGCCCGCCGAGCAGGTGCCGGGCGAGACCTACGAGCACGGCGACCGCATCAAGTGCTACGTGGTCGGCGTCTCCCGCGGGCCGCGCGGCCCGCAGATCACCCTCTCGCGCACCCACCCGAACCTGGTGCGCCGCCTGTTCGCCCTCGAGGTCCCCGAGATCGCCGACGGCTCGGTGGAGATCGTGGCCGTGGCCCGTGAGGCCGGTCACCGCTCCAAGATCGCGGTCCGCTCGACCGTCCCGGGCGTCAACGCCAAGGGCGCGTGCATCGGCCCGATGGGTCAGCGCGTGCGCAATGTCATGAGCGAGCTGGCCGGTGAGAAGATCGACATCATCGACTACGCCGAGGACCCGGCCGCCTTCGTCGGGAATGCGCTGTCCCCGTCCAAGGTTGTCTCGGTGACGATCGTGGACCCCGACGCCCGCGCCGCGCGCGTGGTGGTCCCGGACTTCCAGCTCTCCCTCGCCATCGGCAAGGAGGGCCAGAACGCCCGCCTGGCGGCCCGGCTCACCGGCTGGCGGATCGACATCCGCTCGGACGCGGCGGCCGATCCGCAGGGCGGCGCGCGTCCGGCGGCGGCGACCGGCGGGTCCGACACGCACCGGAACTGAGGGTCGCCAGCGGCCGGGACCGAGGCGCCGCGGTAGCTCGGTCGCGGCCGCCCGGCACGGGGCTGATCTTGCTCGATGGGTCCGGCCCGGTCGGAAATGGATTTGTGAAACAGACCCCCGGGATGACAGCTTGGTAACTTCCAAGGGGTACGGATGCGGAGATCGGGACGTGAGAGCGGTAGAGTGGACGCAGGCTCAGCGCGAGTCTTCGACTTCTCCGCGCGCCGAGCGGGTGCAGGCAAGATCAGCACCCGTCCGGACCTGCATCGGATGTCGCAGACGCGAGCTGGCTGCCGATCTGATGCGGGTCGTGGCGCAAGGGTCTGCCGAGAGTGGGCAAACCGTTGCGATCGTTCCGGATCCGCGGCGCAGACTTCCCGGAAGGGGTGCTTGGTTGCACCCCTCTTCGGTTTGTCTGAGTCAAGCAGTTCGGCGCCGAGCAATCGGCAGAGCACTACGAGTGTCCGGACATCTGGATATCTCAGCCCTGGAGCATTACGTAGAGAACAGGCACGAGCACTCATGAGCACACCGTGAAGTCCCAGAAATGATCGGCCTTCGAAATTAGTCGAGGTCGTGCGGACGTCCCGTGATACGCGGGCTGTCACGCTCGGCCTCTGAGTGAGGAGAGCAGTGGCAGGCAAGGCCCGCGTGCACGAGTTGGCTAAAGAACTCGGTGTCACGAGCAAAGAACTACTCGCGCGGCTCAAGGAGCAGGGCGAGTTCGTGAAGTCGGCGAGCTCGACGGTGGAAGCACCCGTCGCGCGCCGGCTGCGGGAGTCGCTCGCACCCAAGAGCGCCCCTTCCGGTGCCGCCAAGCCGGCGGCGCCCAAGCCCAGTGGTGACAGCACCCCGCGTCCGGCCGCCAAGCCGGCCACCCCGGGTGCCGGTCCCC
>NZ_JBSGCY010000273.1:0-2762 GCF_053602115.1 Nocardia sp. NPDC004582
CAAGGAGGACATCATCCCGGCCATCGTGGACAAGCCGATCTTCATTCTCGCGCCGGTGATCTCGCTGTATCCCGAACCCGAGCCGCCGCCGGTCGACCCGGACCTGATCCCGACCCGCACCTCCAATCGGATTCCGGCGAAGCTGGATCCCGCGCCGGTGGACCCGGTCACCGAGGGCATTCCGGCCGCGCCGGACCTGCACCACGCGCCCACCGAGATGGGCGGCGCGAGCGAGCTGAGCGGCACCAACCCCGCGCCCAAACCCGACCCGGACCTGCAACGACGCCTCGAGGCCACCGCCAAGGCGACCGCGCTCACCGCGAAGGTGCTCGGATTCAAATGCGCGCGTGCGCATCCCAGTGATCCGCGGGCCGCCTTCTGCACCGTGTGCGGCATGCCGGTGGACCAGACCCAGCAGGTGTCCGAGGTGATCCGGCCGCCGCTGGGCATGCTGGTGCTCGACGACGGCATGACCTTCATGCTGGCGGCCGACGCCGTGGTGGGGCGCGATCCCGAACTGTCCGAACCCGCCCGCGCGGGACTGCTGCCGCTGCGCATCGACGACGCCTCCGGCGGCATGTCCCGGGCACACGCCGAGATCCGGCTGGTGAACTGGGATGTCACCATCGTCGACCGCGGCTCCACCAACGGCACCCGGGTGCGCCCGCCCGGGTATCGCGATTGGGTTCGGCTGCAACCGAATCAGCCGTTCACCCTGGCGCCCGGCTCGGAGATCATGCTCGGCAACCGGGTGCTGCGGTTGGAGCCGGTCGCGCCGCCGCCCTTCGGGTAGGACTCGAAAAGCCGTGCGCCCCTACGTGTATCGGGAGTAGCAGATCTCCTGATTGGCGCCGAGCACGCCCGCGCGGAAGGCGTCCACCCGGGAGAAGCCGCTGGGCACCGTCTTGCCGTCGGTGTCGCTGGCGGCCAGGCCGTCGGTGAGCAGGCCGGAGACGGCCTCGTCGAGGTCGCCCGCGGACAGCGTGATGCCGCCGGACGCCTTGCGGCTCGGATCGGCCAGCTTCCCGGAGATCACCCCGGACAGGCAGGCGGCGCGCAGACCGGTCTTCGCACCCTTCAAGGGCAGTCCGGCGGCGTGCTGCACGGCCAGGGTGTAGCGGGAGATGAAGACGATGTAGGCGGTGAAATCGCCGGTCACATTGGCGGGCAACGCGTCCTGGTCATCGGCATTGGAGACGCCGCGGTCGTGCAGGGCGGGCACGTCGGTGCCGATCCGGTTGGTGGCCGGGCAGTAGGTGACCGGCACGGTGTCGGCGGCGTTGCGGCAGTTCAGCTTCGCGGTGTCGTAGCCGTACTCGGGTGCGTCACGCACCGGCATGATGCTCGCCATCGCCGTGGCCAGCTCCTGCAGGCTGGACTGGGTCACCTCGGACTGGCCGCGGTTGGCGTCGTTGCCGAGGGTCTGCGGCAGATCGCCGCGGCGGCGGTCGATCTCGTTCTGGTCGATGGCCTTGCAGCCCTTGGCGCCGTCGGTGAAGCCGATCTGGACGGCCGTCACCCGCTCGAACGCGGAACCGTGCACGCTCTGCGGATCATCGGGATCGGCGTCGCGGAAGGCGACGGTCGCGGCCAGCACCGCGTTCAACCCGTCGGAGGTGTTGATCGTGAAGTGCGGGGCCTTGCCCTCGGCCACATTCCGGATGAACGCGCCCGCGAAGCAATCCGCCTGCTGCTCCTTGACGATGGTCGGGGTGCGGCGGCCGACCAGTTTGGCCATTTCCTGGATGGCGTGCCCGTACTCGTGGGCCAGCACCATCACCACCGACATCTTCCCGAACTCGTCGGCCACCGAGGGCAGCAGCACACCGCGATCCCAGCCCACCGAACCGTCCAGCCGGCAGTAGGCGGCGTTCACGAGCCGGTAGCTGGTCTCGCCGCAGAACTGCCCGGCCTGCGAGCGCGGCGTCTTGGCGTTCCAGGAGATGAAATGGTCCACCGGGGCGAAGGCGCCGCCGAACTCGCGCGGAAACTCGCCCTGCCAATAGGTCTGGATGTCGTCGAGCGCGTTGAGCACCAGTTTGTCGATGGCGCCGCCGTCGGAGTTCTCCGCTGTCAGCGTCGAATCCGGGACCCCGGCGCGGGGGCCGCTGGGACCGCCGGTGGTAGGCAGACCGGCTACCTTGAACGGGTCGTCATAGATCGATACGGCGCGGCCGTGAACATTTCGTGTACATCCGGACAAGAGCGCGACGGCGACGAGCAGGACGCCCAGCGTCATCACCGTGCGGCGAATCCCCACGGACCGGCGCGTGCGCACCGCCGCCCCCCGGCGTCTCCCCACGTGCCCTCCCTCGGCCGCCGATCCAATCCGTCTCCCGGATCAGGACGGTCGGCCGACAAGCTCGACGCCGGACTCCCGGAGCTTCGCATATTCTCTCACCATGTCTTCACCGGGGGCGCAGCAGATCACCGTGCGTCATGATGGAACCGAACGGGTCTTCGACGCGACTCAGCAGATCACGATGGGCCGGGCGCCGGAGGTGACGCTGTTCGTCGACAGCCCACTGGTCTCCCGCGTGCACGCGATCCTCAGCTACGAGGCCGGATCGTGGATGCTCACCGACAACGGCAGCACCAACGGCGTTTTCGTGGACGCCCGCCGGTTGAGCACGCCGCTGGTGATCAACCGGCCCACCCAGGTGCGGCTCGGCGACGCCATCAGCGGCCCGCTGCTGCACCTGTTGCCGCAGGCCGCGATCGGCGAGGTCGTTGACGGCTGCTACGACATCGCTGCGGTCGAT
>NZ_JBSGCY010000274.1:0-2740 GCF_053602115.1 Nocardia sp. NPDC004582
TAATACGAGTTGTCGGTTTTGGTGAGTGGTGTTATGAGTTTTGATCTACCGATCTGGGCCGAATTCGGCCACCAGCCGGGGTAGTTCGCCGGGGTCGAGGGAGCCGTCGCCGTCGAGGACGGCGACCAGTTCGGTGCGGGCGGCATCGACGCCGGCGTGCACGGCGCTGCCGTACCCGGGCTTCGATTCGGTCACCACGGTCACGCCCGCCGCGCGGGCCACCGCCGCGGTGCCGTCGGTGGAGCCGTTGTCCACCACGATCACCCGGTACCCGATGGGAATTGCCGACAGTACGCCGGGCAGGGCTTCCGCCTCGTCCCGGCAGGGGATCACCACCGTGACCCCGGGCTCGGAGTCCAACTCGGTCATGGCCTCGACCGTAAGCCCAAACGGGCCGTTCGACCCCCGGGACACGCATGACGAAAGTATGACGGGAGCAGCGAGAATGCCGATCCGGACAGTTCCGGCGGGTTTCGGGGCCTATGGTTTCCGGCATGGCGAACGCTTCCGCGACGAGGGTCGCGCGCTACGTCTCCACGCGCGTCGACGGCTACGGCGCCCTCGCGGCCTTCCTACTCGTCCTGGCCGCCTTCGTGATTCCGCGAATCGAGGGCAAACCCTGGCGGGACAAGCTCTACGCCGGGGCCGCACCGATCTTCGGCGGCTGGCTACCGCATCTGGGCTGGGGCACCGTCCCGGCGGTGGCCATCGCGGCGGCGGTGGTGCGGTTCGGGCCGGACCTGGCGCGGCGGCTGTCGTTCGGCCGGCTGCTGCTGACCACCTGGGCGACGGCGGCGGCGTGGGCGTTCGCGCTGGCCATGGTGGACGGCTGGCAGCGGGGCTTCGCGGGGCGGCTCACCACCCGCGACGAATACCTGCACGAGGTCGGCGGGGTGCACGAGATCGGGGCCATGCTGCGCGGATTCTCCGGCCGCATCCTGGATTTCCAGCCCGACTCGTGGACCACGCACGTGTCCGGGCATCCGCCGGGGGCGCTGCTGGTGTTCGTGCTGCTGGACCGGATCGGGCTGGGCGGCGGGGCGTGGGCGGGCCTGCTGTGCCTGGTGGTGGGGACCAGCGCGGCGGCCGCGGTGCCGTTCACGTTGCGGGCCTTGGGTGCCGAGCATCGGGCCCGCGCCGCAACGCCTTTCCTGGCGTTGCTACCCGCGGCGATCTGGATCGCGGTGTCCGCCGACGGATTGTTCGCGGGTGTGGCGGCGTGGGCGGTGGCGCTGCTGGCGCTCGCCACCCGGCTCGAGCGGGGCTGGATGGTGGCCGCGCTGGGCTCGGGCGTGCTGTTCGGCTGCACCGTCTTCCTCAGTTACGGCCTGGTGCTGATGGCGATTCCGGCCGCGGCCGTGCTGCTGGCGCGCTCGGCGCGGCCCGCGCTGCCCGCGCTCACGGGTGCGCTGGCGGTGGTGGCGGCGTTCGCCGCGGCCGGGTTCTGGTGGTTCACCGGCTATCACCTGGTGGTGCAGCGCTACTACCAGGGCATCGCGCACGAGCGGCCGTACCGGTACTGGGTCTGGGGCAATCTGGCCGCGACGGTGTGCGCGGTGGGCCTGGCCACCGCCGCCGCGAGTGTCCGGGTGCTGATGGAGTTGGAGATCCCGCCGGTGCGGCCGGTACGGGAATGGTTGTCGCGCTGGCGTTCCCACGTCGATCCCGCCGCGTTGATGGCGGCGGCCGGGTGCACCGCCATCCTGATCGCCGACATCAGCGGGCTGAGCAAGGCCGAGACCGAACGCATCTGGCTGCCGTTCGATGTGTGGGCGCTGGCGGCCACCGCCCTGCTCCCCCGCCACAGTGCCCGATTCTGGCTCGTGGTGCAGGCGGCGGGGGCGCTGGTCGTCAATCATCTGATCCTGACGAACTGGTGATCGCGGCAGGCGGATTCACCGCCAGGTGGGCGCCCCGTCCCCGCCGGCGGCGCGCAACGGCGCGGACGCGAACTCGGTCAGGCCCGCGGTCGGGGTGATCGCGGCGGTGAAACCCAGTGCGCGCCGGGCCCGTTCGGGTCCGGCCACGATGTGGCGCACGTCGCCGGAGCGGTATTCGCCGGTCACCACGGGCTGTTTGCCGCCGCACGCGGTGGCGAGGGTGGCGGCCACGTCGCCGATCGTGATCGGAGTGCCCGAGGCGATATTGAGCGGGGTGAACGCCGCCAGCGGCTGTTCGAGGGCGGCCACATTGGCGGCGGCGATATCGCGCACGTGCACGAAATCGCGGGCCTGGGTGCCGTCCTCGAAGACGCGTGGGGCCTCACCCGCCTCGAGCGCCGAGCGGAAGATGGCGGCGACACCGGAATACGGTGTGTCCCTGGGCATGTCGGGGCCGTACACATTGTGGTAGCGCAGCGCGGTGACGGTGCCGCCGGTGGCCGCGGCCCAGGCGGTGGCGTAGTGCTCCTGGGCGACCTTGGAGGCGGCGTAGAGGCTGCGCGGGCGCAGCGGCGCGTCCTCGTCGATGGGCGCCCACGACAACGGGCGGCCGTCGGGGCCGCGGTGGTCGAAGCGACCGGACTCGAGGTCGGCGGGGGTGCGCGGGGCCGGGTCGACCGGGTCGCCCGCGGAGTCGACGTAGCGGCCCTCGCCGTAGACCACCATGGACGAGGCCAGCACCAGATGGCGGCAGCGGGCCCGGTCCATGGCGGCGAGCAGGACGGCGGTGCCGAGGTCGTTGTGGCTGGCGTAGGCGGGCGCGTCCTGCGCGCTCACGCCCGCGCCGACCTAGGCCGCCC
>NZ_JBSGCY010000275.1:0-2699 GCF_053602115.1 Nocardia sp. NPDC004582
GGCCGGTCCCGCCGCGCCCGCGCCAGACGGGCACGCGCGCGGGCGCGCGCCCAGCACAGCGCAGATCAATCCGCACAAGCAGAATCGGAGCAGCAAGCATGAGCGAGCCGACTCGCATCGAGGTTCGTACGGCGGACCCGTACCCGGTGATCATCGGGCGGGGGCTGCTCGGGGATCTGGTCGACGAGGTGACCGCGCGGTCCGCGGTGCGGACCGTGGCGATCTTCTATCAGCCGCCGCTGGCCGAGACGGCCGAGGTGGTGCGCAAGGCCCTCGTGGACAAGGGCATCGACGCGCACCGGGTGGAGATCCCGGACGCCGAGGCCGGTAAGGATCTGCAGGTCGCGGGGTTCTGCTGGGAGGTGCTCGGGCGGATCGGGCTGACCCGCAAGGACCTGATCGTGAGCCTCGGCGGTGGCGCGGCCACCGACCTGGCCGGATTCGTGGCCGCCACCTGGATGCGCGGGGTCGACATCGTGCACGTGCCGACCACGCTGCTGGCCATGGTGGACGCCGCGGTCGGCGGAAAGACCGGCATCAATACCGAGGCCGGCAAGAACCTGGTCGGCTGCTTCCACGAACCCGCCGCGGTCATGGTGGACCTCGCGACGCTGGAGACGGTGCCGCGCAACGAGATCGTGGCGGGCATGGCCGAGATCATCAAGGCCGGTTTCATCGCCGACCCGGTGATCCTGGAGCTGGTCGAACGCGACCCGCAGGCCGCCCTGGACCCGACCGGCGAGGTGCTGCCCGAACTGGTGCGGCGCGCTATCCAGGTCAAGGCGAACGTGGTGGCCGCGGACCTGAAGGAATCGGATCTGCGCGAGATCCTCAACTACGGCCACACCCTGGGCCACGCCATCGAGCGCCGGGAGCGCTACCGGTGGCGGCACGGCGCGGCCGTCTCGGTCGGCCTGGTCTTCGCCGCTGAGCTGGGCCGCCTGGCCGGCCGCCTCGACGACGAGACCGCCGACCGGCACAAGGCGATCCTCGCCAGCATCGGCCTGCCCACCAGCTACGACGCCGACGCGCTGGGCCAGCTGATGGACGCCATGCAGACCGACAAGAAGACCCGCTCGGGCGTGCTGCGTTTCGTGGTGCTCGACGGCCTGGCCAAGCCGGGCCGCCTCGAGGGCCCGGACCCGAGCCTGCTGGCGGCGGCCTACTCGGCCATCGCCCGCGAGGACGGCCCGACCGGCGGAGCCATCCTGCTGTAGGACGCCAGCGCAGCCCGCCGCACGACAACAGGGGTAGTCATGACAACGCCCGTCGCCGGGAATCGGCGGCGGGCATTGTCGTATCCGGGCCGGTCAGCCGCCCTGCAAGCGGATCTCCGAGTCCAGTAGCGCCGCGTACTCGACCAGCGCCAATTCCTGCGGATCCGCGCCCAGCCGCGCCAGCACCTGGGACCGGTCGATCAGTCTCAGGCCCGGCGCGTCGGCGCCTGTGGCTACCTGCGTGCGGCCCTCGGCCAGCACCAGACATGCTTCGGGGTCGTCTGCGGCCAACAGTCTCCGCAGATCAAGAGCGGTGACAGTATCCATAGCCATATTCTGCCCACGATCACACCGGTGGACCAGCAGCGCCCTCGCACTCCGGCACGCGGGGCGAGAGGTTTCGAGGCTCGGCATACGAAAAACCCCGCGCCACACAGTATGTGGCACGGGGTCGCGTTCAGCGGGAGCGTCAGGCGGTGACGGGCTCCTGGGTGCGCGCGGCGGGGGCCGACTTCTTGCCCTCACGCCCGACCAGCCAGCGGCCGAGCACCACACCGAGCATGGCGGGGATGAAGATCAGCAGCACGATGAACGCGGCGGCCGAGGTGACGTTGAAGACCAGGCCCTGGTCGCCCAGATCGAAGCCGGGGATGAAGTCGAGCACCCAGGCCACCAGCTGGGAGCCCACGCCCGCGGCCAGCGCCGCCTTCAGCCAGCGCATGGTGAGATCGGTCCCGTGCTCGGGGTCCGGGTTGGCGCTCCGGTCGGCGCGGCCGTCCAGCAGACCCCACGCCACCACGGCGCCGACCAGCACGATCAGGCTCAGGATGCGCATCCACACACCCGCGGTCGGCCAGTACCGCATGCCCACCCCGAGCAGCGTCTCCAGCACAACGGTCAGCGCCCCCAAGCCCACGGCGCGCAACACCCACGCATTCATGTGATCACCTTAACCCTGCGCGGCCGCCCGGCCGAACCGAATGAACTGAAACTTGTTACAGAACCTTAGCCGACCGGGACGTCCGCCCCCATCCCGGCCCGACACGCTCCGGCCGGGCCGGCATCACTCCCGCAGGGCCGCGGCCATCTCCGCGCGCGGGGCGGGCTTGCCGGTGAACTGCTCGACCTGCCCGTAGGCCTGGTTCAACAGCATCTCGAGGCCGCTCACCACGGTGTGGCCGGCACGTTCCACCGCCGCGGCGAGGGGGGTGGGCCACGGGTTGTAGATGGCGTCGAGCACCACGGGGGCCGCGGCCACCGAATCCGCCACGGCGGCGGCCGCTTCCGCGGGCACCGTGCTGACGACGGCGTCGATGTCGGAGCAGACGAACAGCAGGCCCTCGGGGTCGAAGCCGAGGATCTCCGCCGACATGCCCAATTGCTCGGCCAGTTCCAGGGTTTCGGCGGCGCGGCCGCGGTCGCGGGCCACGATGGTCACGGTGTGCGCGCCCAGATCGGCCAGGGCCAGCAGCGCGGGCCGGG
>NZ_JBSGCY010000276.1:0-2671 GCF_053602115.1 Nocardia sp. NPDC004582
CAAGTGGATCACCGAAATCCGCAATGAGACAGGCCTATTCGATCCACTGGTCGTGCAGGGGCGCGCCCTGGCGGATCACGCCCAGCCCGCCCGCGGCACCGATCAGCGAATCCGCGCCCAGGTTGTGGATCAGATTGCCGACCTGCACCGAGACGATCACGCCGAACGGGATGGCCATGAGCACGGCCGGCAAGGCGGTGACCCCGACGATGAACCAGGCCTGAAAGGTGGTCTCGCGCCAGTGGAATCGCAACCGTGCCGCATCGGAGGCGCCGGCGCGCACGGCCTCGAAGCCGGTTAGGACGCAGCGGCCCAGCGTGGCGATCGACGACCCGATCGTGCCCGAGAAATTGTCCCGCACGATGGCGAGGGACGTGGGTCCGCGATCCGGTCGATTCACCGCTCGCTCGGCCGTGTTCATTCGGGGATAGCTCCTGTCGGAATGGGCGTCGCTGCACTTCCGGCCTCGGGCGAGCCGAGACTACATTCCGGTACCTACACTTATGTCCACACCGGTGGTTGGAAGTCTGGGGTGTGTCGGAGCCCACTGTCAAGTGTGCGGTTGACGAATTCCGTGATCGAGTACAAAACTGTAGGTACGAGTCTGTAGGGAGGACGATGATGACCGCCGTGACCACCGACACCCCGACCACCCGCTTCGCCGAGGTGGAATGGGGCAGACTCGCGTACACCGAGCACGGCGGCGGTGACTCCGTCGTCGTGCTGCTGCACCAATTCCTCATCGACAAGCGCGCGCAATGGCCGATCGCGGAATACCTTGCGGCGCGCGGATATCGGGTGATCTGCGTGGATCTGCCCGGGCACGGCGAATCCGAACAGCCGCGCCGCACCGACGCCTACGGTCTGCGCGTTTCCGCCGATGCGGTACTGGCGCTGCTGGATACGCTCGAATTGGACCGGGTCTTCCTCGGCGGCGCGTCCTTCGGATCACTGCACGCGCTGCGCATGGCGCTGCTCGCGCCGGAACGCTTCACCGGGGTCTGGCTGGAAATGCCGATCCTGGACCGCGGCATTCGCAATTCCTGCTATTGGGGCGGGCCGTTGCTGATCGGCTACAGCCTGCTGACCCCGATCCTGCGCGTCGTCGCGCCGGTGGCCCGCGGCTACGCGAAACGCACCGGCCGCGGCGGGATTCCGCTGGGCGTGCTGGCGCGCGACCCGATCGCCACCCGCCACCTCATGACGGGGGTCCTGAGCCGGGGCATCCAGCCGTGGATCGCGGACTGGCGGCAGCTGCGCACCCGCGCCCTGGTGATGGGGCACCCCTTCGATCCGATGCACGTGCGCAAGGACGCCGACACCCTGGCCGCGGGCCTGGCCGACGCCCGATCACTGCGCGCCCCCTCCATCGCCGCGTTGCGCCGGCATCCCGAACGGCTCATGCCGCGGGTCGAGGAATTCATCGCGGCCTGCTTCGCCGGCCACCGGAGTGCGGCGATCCCGGCCTGATATGAGTCCCGAACATCGTGAATACGCCGTCGCCATCATCGGCTGCGGACCCGTCGGCAAGGTGCTGGCGCTCCAGCTCGCCGCGGCCGGACTCCGAATCGTGCTGGTGGACAAGCAGACCGCCGCCTATCCGCTGCCGCGCGCGGTGACCCACGACGCCGAGTTCGCGCGCATCCTGCAATCGGTCGCGCTCTCGCCCGAGACCCTCGCCGAGGTCGCCGAGCCCTACGACGGCCTCTACCGCTGGGAGAACGCCGACCGTCAGGTGCTGCTCGAGGTGGATTGGTCCGGGCACGGCGAATCCGGCTGGTACAACACCTATTTCTTCCATCAGCCCGCGCTCGAGGAGCGGCTGGAGGCGCGCTTGCGAGAGTTGCCGAACGTCGTGATCCTGCGCGGCTGGGAATATCTCGGTCACACCGATCTCGGCGCGGCGGTCGCGGTCCGGCTGGGGCGCGGCACGGAATCGCTCGAGCTCACCGCGAGCTACCTGGTCGGAGCCGACGGCGCGGGCAGCGCGGTGCGGGCCGCGATCGACGCGCAATGGCAGGACAATCGGTACTTCTCGGACTGGCTGGTGGTGGACGTGGCCCCCGGCCCGGACGCGCCCGAACTGAGCGAGGCTCGTCAGACCTGCGATCCGGCCCGGCCGCACACCATGGTGCCGGGCGGCCCCGGGCGTCGCCGCTGGGAGTTCATGCGGCTGCCGCACGAACACATCGCCGATATCGACCGGCCCGGCTTCGCCTGGCGGCTGCTCGCGGATTTCGGCTTCACACCGGAGAATTCGACCCTCGAACGCCACGCCACCTACCGCTTCCAGGCGGGCTGGGCGACCACCTGGAAGCGCGGGCGGGCCCTGATCGCGGGCGACGCGGCGCACCTCATGCCGCCGTTCGCCGGACAGGGCCTGTGCACGGGACTGCGCGACGTCATGAATCTCGGGTGGAAACTGCGGGCGGTCCTGGCCGGCGCGGCGACCGACGCGCTGCTGGAAACCTATGCGACCGAGCGGATTCCGCACGCCACCGAGATCATCGACTTCTCGGTTCGCCTGGGCAAGCTGATCTGCCTCACCGACCCGGCCGCGGCCCGGGCCCGCGACACTCGGATGCTGGCCGAGCAGGCGCTGCGCACCCGGCCGGATGCGCACGGGATCGAGCACGATCATGGACCGCGCGGGATCCTTGGCGATCTCCTT
>NZ_JBSGCY010000277.1:0-2665 GCF_053602115.1 Nocardia sp. NPDC004582
GGGCCATGCGCCGCACCGCGCGGTCCACGTCGGCCCGGGCGGGTCCGCCGCGGCCCCAGGAGGGCGCCGGCGGGGTCAGATCGGGGGCGGCCACGTCCAGCCGCTGGGTGGCCAGGATCTGATTGTTGATGCGCTCGACGATGACGGTCGCGGCGGGCACATCGTGTTCGGCGATGAGCACCGGCAGCGGGGTCCGGTCGGCGGGGACCCCGGTCAGCACCGGGGTGGGATAGCGCAGATAGATCTCGATCACGACGGCGTCATCGGCGCGCCGGTTCAAACGGACCTTGAGCAGGTCGCTCACCGGCACGTCGAGCACGCGCTCGCCGTCGGTTCCAGGTCGCAGCACCGTCAACCGCCCGTTGCCGTGACGCACAATCGCCGTGGGTGTCCGTAGCTCGACTATGTCCATACCCCCTGCGCTCTGTTGTGTCGCCACTCACGATGTAACGACCATGCCATGATTGTGACCACGAGGTCCGACACCAGGGGGTGATCGACCCGACGTGTTGCCGCGAA
Organism: Nocardia sp. NPDC004582; assembly: GCF_053602115.1. Classification (NCBI taxonomy): domain Bacteria; kingdom Bacillati; phylum Actinomycetota; class Actinomycetes; order Mycobacteriales; family Nocardiaceae; genus Nocardia; species Nocardia sp. NPDC004582. The sequence goes on from NZ_JBSGCY010000277.1 coordinate 520, forward strand.
TGGTCGGGGAACCACCCGCGTTCTCCAGCCGTTTACCTGCTGAACTGCACTAGCTGCCGAACTGCGCGATGTAACGACTAGACCGTACGCGGTACCGTGGCATGTCCGCATCCGTTCGCCGGAACGGGCGTGCCCGCCCCGAAGCATCGCAGGCAACCGGATACACCCCCCGGAAAGGACTGGCCTCCGGCCGACGCTCTATGACCCGCAAGAATGTGTTCCGCAACCTGGCCATAGTCGCGGGCTTTCTGCTCGTGATCTGGTTGGTCAGCTATTTCAGCAACGACACGCGCGGCTGGCATAGCGTCGATACTTCGGTCGCGCTGTCCCAGCTGCAGGACAAGTCGAATGTCGAGTCGGTCCAGATCGACGACAAAGAACAGCAACTGCGTATCACGCTGAAGAATCCCACCGACGCGACCAAGGGCGAGACCAAGCTGCTCGCCAAGTACCCGGGCGGCGGTGAAGTGTCCGCGCAGATGTTCAAGGCCGCGCAGGATTCCGGCGCCAAGGTGAACACCTCGGTCAAGCAGGACTCGTGGCTGAGCCAGATCCTGCTCTTCATGCTGCCCATGGTGATCCTGCTGGGCCTGTTCATCTTCGTGATGTCGCGCATGCAGGGCGGCGGCCGCGGCGGCATGATGGGCTTCGGCAAGTCGAAGGCCAAGCTGCTGTCGAAGGACATGCCCAAGACCACGTTCCAGGATGTGGCGGGCGCCGACGAGGCCATCGAAGAGCTCGAGGAGATCAAGGACTTCCTGCAGAACCCGGCGCGGTATCAGGCGCTGGGCGCGAAGATCCCCAAGGGCGTGCTGCTCTACGGCCCGCCCGGAACCGGTAAGACGTTGCTGGCCAAGGCCGTTGCCGGTGAGGCGGGGGTCCCGTTCTTCACCATCTCCGGTTCGGACTTCGTCGAGATGTTCGTCGGTGTCGGTGCGTCCCGGGTGCGTGACCTGTTCGATCAGGCCAAGCAGAACAGCCCCTGCATCATCTTCGTCGACGAGATCGACGCGGTCGGCCGCCAGCGCGGCGCGGGCCTGGGCGGCGGTCACGACGAGCGCGAGCAGACCCTGAACCAGCTGCTGGTCGAGATGGACGGCTTCGGTGAGCGCACCGGCGTCATCATCATGGCGGCCACCAACCGGCCCGACATCCTGGACCCGGCGCTGCTGCGCCCGGGCCGTTTCGACCGGCAGATCCCGGTCGGCAACCCGGACCTCAAGGGCCGGCGCGCGATCCTGGCCGTGCACTCCAAGGGCAAGCCGATCTCGCCGGAGGCGGACCTGGACGGTCTGGCCAAGCGCACGGTCGGCATGTCGGGCGCGGATCTGGCGAACGTCATCAACGAGGCCGCGCTGCTCACCGCGCGCGTGCACGGCACCGTGATCACCGGTGCGGCCCTGGAGGAGTCGGTCGACCGCGTCATCGGCGGCCCCCGCCGCAAGTCGCGGGTGATCAGCGAGCACGAGAAGAAGATCACCGCCTACCACGAGGCCGGTCACACCCTGGCCGCCTGGGCGATGCCCGATATCGAGCCCGTCTACAAGGTCACCATCCTGGCCCGCGGCCGCACCGGCGGCCACGCCATGACCGTGCCCGAGGACGACAAGGGTCTGATGACCCGCTCGGAGATGATCGCCCGCCTGGTGTTCGCCATGGGTGGTCGCGCGGCCGAGGAACTGGTGTTCCACGAGCCGACCACGGGTGCGTCCTCGGATATCGACCAGGCCACCAAGACCGCGAAGGCCATGGTCACCGAGTACGGCATGAGCGCCCGCCTGGGCGCGGTCCGCTACGGCCAGGAGCAGGGCGACCCGTTCCTGGGCCGGTCCATGGGCATGGGTTCGGACTACTCGCACGAGGTGGCCCGCGAGATCGACGAGGAGGTGCGCAACCTCATCGAGGCCGCGCACACCGAGGCCTGGTCGGTGCTCAACGACTACCGCGACGAGCTGGACTCGCTGGCCACCGCGCTGCTGGAACGCGAGACCCTGCACCGCAAGGACCTCGAGACCATCCTCGCCACCGTCGAGAAGCGGCCGCGTATCACCGCTTTCAACGATTTCGGCGAACGCAAGCCCTCCGACCGCCCGCCGGTGAAGACGCCGCGCGAGCTGGCCGCCGAGCGTGGTGAGCCGTTCCCGGA
>NZ_JBSGCY010000278.1:0-2613 GCF_053602115.1 Nocardia sp. NPDC004582
GCGGGCCGTCGCTGGCCGTGCTGCGGCGCGCGGCGGTTCGCCGGGCGCTCCTGGAGTCGGGGGCGGCCCGGGTGCTCGATCTCGGGTGCGGGCAGGGGGCGTTGCTGCTGGAGCTGGCGGCGGATCGGGCGTTCGGGGAGATCGTCGGAGTCGATGTGTCGATGCGGGAGTTGAAGATCGCGGCGCGGCGGGTGCGGCGGCTGCCGGAGTGGCAGGCGCGGCGGATCACGGTCCGGCAGGGCGCGCTGACCTATACCGACGCCTCGCTGCGCGGGTATGACGCGGCGGTGCTCATGGAGGTGATCGAGCATGTGGACGCGACCCGGTTGAAGGCGTTGGAGCAGGCGGTGTTCGGGGCGGCGGCTCCGGGCGCGGTGGTCGTGACCACGCCGAACAGCGAGTTCAATGTGCGCTACGACGGGCTCGCCGCGGGCGCTTTCCGGCATTCGGATCACCGGTTCGAGTGGACCAGGGCAGAATTCGCGGACTGGGCACACCGGGTCGGTGCGGCGTACGGGTATGCCGCGCGCTTCGAGCCGGTGGGGCCCGTGGACGCGGAAGTGGGGGCCTCGACACAGATGGCTGTGTTCACCAGGAACAACGGGTTCGACGGGAACCGCGATGGCGACGAGAAGGGAGCCGCGTGATGGCGGAACTGTCCGTCCCGGCGCTGTCGCTGGTCGTGCTGATCGGCAGCAGCGGTTCGGGTAAGTCGACGTTCGCGCACAAGCATTTCCGGTCGACGGCGGTGCTGTCCTCGGACGCCTACCGTGGCCTGGTCAGCGACGACGAGGCCGATCAGTCGGCGACCGCGGCGGCGTTCGAGCTGCTGCACCACGTGGCGGGCGTGCGGCTGCGCCGCGGCCTGCGCACCGTCATCGACGCCACCAATGTGCAGCCCAAGGCGCGGCAGTCGCTGGTGGAGCTGGCGCGCGCCCACGACGTGCTGCCGGTGGCGATCGTGCTGGACGTCCCGGAGAGCGTGTGCGTGGCGCGCAACGCGCTGCGGGTGGATCGCGCCGATCTGGGCCCGCACGTGGTCGGCCGCCACCAGCGCGATCTGAAGCGCTCGCTGAAGTTCCTGGAGCGCGAGGGTTTCCGTACGGTGCACGTGCTGCGCGGCGTCGAGGAGGTCGAGGCGGCGACCATTCGCGACGAACGGCTGTGGAACGACAAGACCGATCTCACCGGGCCGTTCGACGTGATCGGCGACGTGCACGGCTGCCGTGGTGAACTGGAGATGCTGCTCGGCGAGCTCGGCTACGTGCTGGCCCGCGACGGCGAGGACCGCCCGGTGGACGCACGTCACCCGGAGGGCCGCACGGCGGTGTTCGTCGGCGACCTGGTCGATCGTGGACCCGACACCCCCGGCGTGCTGCGCCTGGTGATGGGCATGGTGGCGTCCGGAAACGCCCTGTGCGTCACCGGCAACCACGAGTTCAAACTGGTGCGCGCCCTGGACGGCCGCCGCGTCACGGTCAAGCACGGCCTGGCCGAGTCGCTGGCCCAGCTGGAGGCCGAGGACGCCGAGTTCCGCAAGGCCGCACAGGAATTCATGCGCGGCCTGGTCAGCCACTACGTGCTCGACGGCGGCAACCTGGTGGTCGCGCACGCCGGCCTGAAGGAGGAGTACCAGGGCCGCACCTCGGGCCGGGTGCGCGAGTTCGCCATGTACGGCGAATCCACCGGCGAGACCGACGAATACGGCCTGCCGGTGCGCTACCCGTGGGCCAACGACTACCGCGGCAAGGCGCTGGTGCTCTACGGCCACACGCCGATGACCGAGTTGGTGTGGGTGAACAACACCCTGTGCCTGGACACCGGCGTGGTGTTCGGCGGCCGCCTGACCGCGCTGCGCTACCCGGAGCGGGAGCCGGTGTCGGTCGCGGCCGAACAGGTCTGGTTCGAGCCGGTGCGCCCGCTGCGGGCCGCCACCTTCGCCACCGGCGAGGCGGTGGTCCAGCGGGACCCGGGCGTGCTGGATCTGGACGACGTGCTGGGCCGCCGGGTGGTGGAGACCCGCCACCTGGGCCGGGTCACCGTGCGGGAGGACGCCGCGAGCGCCGCGCTCGAGGTGATGAGCCGTTTCGCCGTGGATCCGCGCTGGCTGGTGTACCTGCCGCCGACCATGTCCCCGTGCGCCACCTCCACCCTGGACGGCTATCTCGAGCACCCGGCCCAGGCCTTCGAGTACTACCGTTCCGAGGGCGTGGAATCGGTGGTGTGCGAGGAGAAGCACATGGGTTCGCGTGCGGTGGTGGCGGTTTCGCGGTCGGCGCGGGCCGCCCGGGACCGGTTCGGGGTGGAGGACGGCAGCACGGGCGCGGTGTACACCCGCACCGGCCGTCCCTTCTTCGACGCTCCGGAGCGGACGGAGACCCTGCTCGCCCGGGTGCGCGCGGCGGCCGAGACGGCCGGGCTGTTCGAGGAGCTGGGCACCGACTGGCTGCTGCTGGACACCGAGCTGCTGCCGTGGTCGGCCAAGGCGCTGGGGCTGCTGCGCTCCCAGTACGCGGCGCTCCAGGTCGTCGTTCGGGAAGACCATCTTGGAGAATCGCACCGCGTAGCGGCGCAGCTTCGCCACATCCGAACCCGCCACCTGCGACAGCACGC
>NZ_JBSGCY010000279.1:0-2455 GCF_053602115.1 Nocardia sp. NPDC004582
GTCGCGACTGCGCTTGCGCTCCATGCGATCCCCCTCGCTCGGTTCCGGCCCGCGCCCGGCCGGCTCGGCGACGACACCGGTCGCCGGGGCCGGCTCGCGCACGCTGTCACCGGGTTCGAGTGCGGGCAGCGCCGGAAGTCGGCGTTTCGGCGTGGTTTCGCTCCGCCCCGCGGCCGCCTGATCGCGACCGGTCGGTTCGACCGCACCGGAAACATCCTGCGTACCAGCGGCTACCGCTGCCTGGGATTCGCCCCGCTCCGGCCGCACCGCGTCCGCGCGCCGCGCGGCCGGTTCCAGTTCACGGTGTTCCGCCGCCGCGCCCGCCTCCGGCGACCTGGCGTCGGTCCCGGCGCCGGAAGCGACCGATTCGGCTGGATCGTCCTGTCGCGCACCGAGAGCCGCGTCGTCCCAGGCGCCGGTGTCGGCACGCCGCACCGCACCGCCGCCCGCACCCGCGTCGGGGCTCGACTCCGCGGCCTCGTCGGTGAACTCCGCCGAGTAGTCGATCGGGGTGTCGCGCCGGAGCATGCGGCGATCCGGGAGGGTGCCGCGGCGGGGGCGGTGCTCGTCGCGCATGACGCGGGAGACGGTGGGCGGGTAGGGATCCGCGTCGTCGTAGGGATCGACGGGAGCCTGGTCCCGCCGCGAGCCGCGGCGCCCGGGAGGCGGGGCGGCGTCGCGTTCGCGGACGGGCGGGTCGAGGTCACGTGACATGGTGGGTTACCCCGCGAGTGCTTTCGGGATGGTGGCGTGTTCGGGGAGGATCACCCCGCAGCCGAGAGAGGCCGCGAAGGCCGCGGCCTGATAGCGGTAGCAGCGGCGGATCTTCAAGCGAGCCTGGGTCGACAGGTCCCTGGTGATCGACTCGATGCGGGGCAGATCGCCGCGCAGCGGTTCGGTGATGGTGACCAGCGCGCCGAAGCGGGTGACGCCGTGGCCGCGGGCCTGCTCCTCGCGGGCCTGCTGGGTGGCGCCGACGCGCAGGGTGGCCGCCGCCGACACCACGCCGCGCTCGGATTGCTGTGCGACCAGGGCGTTCTTGTAGTCGTCGTCCACGATCTGGGCGGCGTCACCGGCCGAGTGCGGGCGGTAGACGATGGTGATCCGTTTGCGCGGCACCTCCGGATTCGGCGCGAGCAGCCGCTGCAGCACGCGCTCGTCGACCGCGCCCTCGGGGGCGGTGTCCATCTCCCAGGTGACCGAGCGGCCGCCGTCGTGGATGAAGTGGTCCCAGCGCTCCTCGTGCGAGACCGGTCCGGCGTCGGCCCAATCCAGGCCGTGCCCACCGGGTTCGCCCGCGGCCACCTCGAGGTCGGCCTGCGAGGCCGGATCGTAGCTGCGGCGGATGAAGGAGATGATGTCGTCGGCGGCCATCGGCTGGCAGCGCACGCCCGCCTCGGCCAGCGCCGCGCAGATGCCGGGCAGCCGGCGGCCGATCTCGACCGCCTCCTCGGCCGGGTTCTTACGCCGTTCCGCGGTGGTGGCCTTGAAGGTGATGGCCACCCGCGGCAGCAGCTGCACCCGTTCCTGCGGCAGCTCGGTGGCCAGCTCGTACATGACCTGCTGGGCCAGGTCGGGGGCCTCGGGCCGGGTGATGGCGGAAACCTCGGTGAGCAAACGGTTTCCGGTCTCGGGCACGGTGTCGATGACCGGCACCACCGCCACGATGTCGGAGGTCTGGCCCAGCGAGGCCAGGAAGGTGCCCCACGCGCCGACCCAGCGGTCGATGACCGGCTGGTCGACGGCCTCGTGCCCCTGTGGCCAGGCCCGCAGCACGACGGTGTACTGGGCGAACTGCGGGAGGTGGATCATGCCGAAGCTGTAGCCGCCCGCGTCGATGCCCTCGTACAGGCGCGACGGGGCCATCAGCCCGGGCAGCCGGGTGACGCCGCCGGGGATCCGCGAGAAGCGCCCGCCCCGATACACGTGCTCGCCCTTGGATCGGCCGCGCAACCAATGGAACATCATCAATCCGTTCTCGTAGCCGGAGCGGCCCCCCGTCCGCCACACCAGTGGAACCATCACGACCGTGCCGATGCCCGCCACCACGGCGGCCGGTTTCGGACCGGCCACCAGCGCCGTCAGCAGCGCGGTGATGACGACGGCGAATCCGACCACGGTCTCGCCCCAGCGCAGGCCGAAAAGGCCGGCGCTGCGGGGCTTCTGCCACAGTCCGTACGAGCGCCGCTCGTAGGTGTCGGTCATCGTCATCGCGGGATGGTGCTCCTGCCGAGGTCGGGTGCACGGTTGGCCCAGCGGTCACCGGCCACGTCGCCCGCGGTCGATTCGGCCTTGCTCAGCGAGGCGGTCGCCGCCCGGGCCTGCGCGACCCGGCTCGCCACCGCGGACGCGCCTGACGGCATTGGTGAGCGGCAGCTGGAGCTCGGCGGGTGCTGCCTTACCCAATTCGCCGACTATTTCAGGTGTTCCAGCCGCGGTGAGCGACGAGACGAAT
>NZ_JBSGCY010000280.1:0-2402 GCF_053602115.1 Nocardia sp. NPDC004582
GGCGCGGCGGGATCGGTGGCGACGGCCCAGCGCTGCTCGACCGCGACCATGCCGCAGCCTGCCGCGGCTCGTGAACTCCGCACGGTTGTGCGGGGCCGACCGATCTCCCGCCGGTGTGCACGGCGGCCGGGGCACGGGCGTGCCCTCGGCTCGGCTAGCCTCGCCGGGTGCGTATGGGGACTGCTGCCGCGGCCGGGTTGCTGCTCGGGTTCGGGCTGGATCGGGTGCTGGGCGATCCTCGGCGCGGGCATCCGGTGGCCGGGTTCGGTTCGGCGGCAATGCGGGTGGAGCGGGTCACCTATCGCGACAGCCGGGCGGCCGGAGTCGTGCACGAGGTGGTGCTGGTCGGCGCTGTCACGGGACTGGGAATCGGGTTGCGGCGGGCGGTGTCCGGGCGGGCCGGGTCGAATCGCCGGACCTCCCGGCCACGTTCGACCGGCAGCGTTCGGACACTCGGCGAGGTGGCGCTCACCGCCGCCGCGACCTGGACCGTGCTCGGCGGGACCACGCTCGCGAAGACCGGGCGGGATATGGCGGATCGGCTCGAGTCCGGGGATATCGAGGGGGCGCGGGCGCTGCTGCCGTCGCTGTGCGGGCGGGATCCCGAGGCGCTCGACGCCGATGGGCTGGCGCGGGCCGCGCTCGAATCGATCGCGGAGAACACCTCGGATGCGACTGTCGCACCGCTGTTCTGGGGTGCGGTGGCGGGCGTTCCGGGGCTGCTGGCCTACCGGGCGATCAATACGCTCGACGCGATGGTCGGCTATCGCAACGAGCGATACGAGCGATTCGGTTGGGCCGCGGCCCGCACCGATGATGTCGCCAATCTCGCGCCCGCTCGGGTGAGCGGGCTGCTCACGACCGTGCTCGCGCCGGTGATCGGCGGCCGCCCGGGGGATGCGTGGCGGGCCTGGCGTCGGGATGCCGGCAAGCATCCGAGTCCGAATGCCGGTGTGGCGGAAGCCTCCATGGCGGGTGCGCTGGGCGTGACGCTCGGCGGCCGCACCGAATACCGGCACGGCATCGAGATGCGGCCGACGCTCGGGGACGGGCCGGTCCCCCGGGTGCGTGATCTCCGCCGCGCGGTACGACTCTCGGAAGCCGTCCAGCTCGGCACCGCGCTGACCGCGGCCACGGCCGCCTATCTGCGCCGACGCTGACCCACTCCCGCCGGGCCACGAACTTCAGCAGCCATTCCACCGAGGCGTACCCGACCGTTCCGATCACCGCCGCCCGCGCCGCCCGGATCGGGTGTTGGCGGTCGCTCCGACCGCAATGGCCGGGCCGGACAGTCGGCTTGGCTAAGTTCATCGGGTGAATGTCACACTCCGATGAGCTGTTTCGTCGGTGCTGTGAACGGTTCGCCCAACGGGCGGGCGTAAGCGAAGGCGAGGGTGCGATGAGTGGTGGGCAGCGGCCGAACGGGCCCGATCAGGCCGAGCTGGCACGGCGGTTCGAGGAGCATCGCGGCTATCTGCGGCGGGTCGCGTACAGCACGCTCGGCAGTCTCAGCGACGCCGACGACGTGGTGCAGGAGGCCTGGCTGCGGCTGGTCCGGTACTACGAGACCAGTCCCGAGGGCGCGGAGATCGAGAATCTGCGCGCGTGGCTGACCACGGTCACCGGCCGGCTGGCGCTCGACTATCTCGGGTCGGCGCGGGCGCGGCGCGAACAGTATGTGGGCGAATGGCTTCCGGAGCCCGAGGTCACCACCTGGGACGACCCGGCCGACCGCGTCTCACAGGACGAGCGGGTCACCACCGCGCTGCTGGTGGTGCTGGAATCGCTGTCGCCGGCCGAGCGGACCGCGTTCGTGTTGCAGGATGTGTTCGGCATGACCGGCCCCGAGGTGGCCGAGGTCGTGGGCCGCACCCCGGCCGCGGTGCGCCAATTGGCTTCGCGCGCTCGCAAACACGTGGAGAACGGCACGCCCCGCTTCCCCGCCAGCGCCGACGAGCACGAGAAGGTGGTGTCGGCGTTCGCGGTGGCGTGGCGTTCCGGCGATCTGAGCGCGCTGCTGGGCGTGCTCGACGCCGATGTCACCTTCACCTCCGACGGCGGCGGCAAGGTGCAGGCGTTCCTGCATCCCATGCACGGCGCGGACAAGGTCGCCAAGACGCTGCTCGGGTTCCTGGAGTTCGCGTCGAAGGTGGGCGGCGCGTGGGGTCGCCCGGTGCTGGTCAACGGTCGTCCCGGCCTGGTGGTGTTCGACGGCAAGAACACCGGCGTCTTCTCGTTCACCATCGACGAGGGCCGGATCACCAAGATCGATGTGGTGCGCAACCCGGACAAGCTGCGCGATCTCCCGGCCGACGGCGCGGGACCGGACTGGGCGCTCGGCTCGTCCGAGTCCTGAGCGACGGACACCGCGGGCCCGCGACCGGATTCACCCGGTCGCGGCC
>NZ_JBSGCY010000281.1:0-2337 GCF_053602115.1 Nocardia sp. NPDC004582
GCCCGCTCGGCCGCCGCGACACCGGCGCGCGCCTTGGCGCCGCCCGCCCGGCGGTTGAGCACCTTCTTGGTGTGCGCCGCGACCGGACCCCAGGTCTCCTTGAGCGACACCAGGATCGGGACGGCGAAGAAGATCGACGAGTAGCCACCCACGATCATGCCGACCAGCTGCACCAGCGCCAGGTCCTTGAGCGTGCCCACGCCCAGCAGCCACACCGCGATCACCAGCATGCCGATGATCGGCAGGATGCCGATCACGGTGGTGTTGATCGATCGCATCAGGGTCTGGTTGGCCGCCAGGTTCGCCTTCTCCGCGTAGGTGTGCTTGGTCAGGTGCAGCACACCGTTGGTGTTCTCCTCGACCTTGTCGAAGACGACCACGTTGTCGTAGAGCACGTAACCCAGAATCGTGAGCAGACCGATCACCGCCGCGGGCGTCACCTCGAAACCGACCAGCGAGTAGATGCCCGCGGTCACGATCAGGTTGAACAACAGCGAGGCGATGGCCGCGAACGACATATCGCGTTCGAAGCGAATCGCGATGTACAGCATGGTCAATCCGACGAACACCACCAGCGCCAGCAACGCCTTGTGGGTGACCTGGCCACCCCAGGTCTCACTGATCTCGGCGACGCTGATCGCGTTGCGGCTGGGCTGCCCGCTGGAATCCTTCGGCTGGAACGCGTCGTACAGCGCGTTCTGCAGCTTGTCGGCCTGCTCGGCGCTCAGCGAATCCGAGCGGATCTGGATGGTCGCCGAGGAACCCGAGCCCACCTTCTGCACGGTCACCGGGTCGTGGCCGAGCGCGCCCCGGTAGACGTCCTCCACCTTCGAGGTGGTGACGCTGTCGGCGGCGGGCAGCTGGATGCGCGAACCGCCGGCGAAGTCGATGCCCAGGGTGAACCCCTTGAACACCATGCTGGCCAGCGCGATCGCGATCAGCGCGGCCGCGATGCCGTAGTAGACCTTGCGCTTGCCGACGATCTCGAAACCGCCGGTGCCGGTGTAGAGCCGCTCGAACAGGCTGTGCCGCTTGTCGACCGGGGTGGCCTCGTAGTCGAGCTCGGAGTCGGAATCCACCATGATGGGAGAGGACTTGGCCATGATCACGCCTCCTTCACCAGAACGCGGGCGGTGGCCTTGCGTTCCTGTGCCAGCTCTGCAATTGCGCCCAGGCCGTTCACCGAGGGCTTCGCCCAGAACGGCGACTTCGAGACCAGCATCATCAGCGGCGCGGTCACCAGGTACAGGACGATGACGTCGAGCACGGTGGTGACACCCAGGGTGAAGGCGAAGCCCTTCACCTGACCGGCCGCCAGCAGGTACAGCACCGCGGAGGCGATCAGCGAGACCGTCTTACCCGAGAGGTTGGTGCGCTGCGCGCGCTGCCAGCCGCGCGGCACCGCCGAGCGGAAGCTGCGGCCCTCGCGCATCTGGTCCTTGATGCGTTCGAAGAAGACGACGAACGAGTCGGCGGTCATACCGATACCGATGATCAGACCCGCGATACCGGCCAGGTCGAGGGTGAACCCGATCCAGCGGCCCAGCAGCACGATCAGCGCGTACACCGCCACACCCGCCGCGAGCAGCGAGAAACCGGCCAGGAAGCCGAGCATCCGGTAGTAGAGCAGGCAGTACAGCAGCACGGCCACCAGGCCGATCGCGCCCGCGATCAGGCCCGCGCGCAGCGAGGACATGCCCAGGGTCGCCGAGACCGTCTCGGCCTCGGAGGTGGTGAACGACAGCGGCAGCGAACCGTACTTCAGGGAGTTCGCGAGCTCCTTGGCGGTGGTGCCGTTGAAGTTGCCGCTGATCTGGGTGCTGCCGCCGAACTGGTTGCCGGACTCGACGCGCGGCGCGCTGACCACCTTGGTGTCGAGCGCGAAGGCCAGCTGCTTGTTGAGGTACTCGTTGGTCAGCTTGCCCCAGGCGTCCGACCCGCTCGACTTGAACTCGACGTCGACCACCCAGCGGCCCTGCCGCGAATCCAGGGTGCCGGTCGCGTTCTTGATCTCCTGGCCGTCCAGCTTGGACTTGTCGAGCAGATAGACCTCGGTGCCGTCGCTGCTGCAGGCGACCAGCGGCAGATTCGGGTCGTCATTGCCCTGCAGCGGATCCGGCTTGGTGCAGTCCATGGTGGCCATGGCCTGCAGCTGCGCGGCCTGATCGGTGCTCTGCCGCAACGCCTTCGCGGCCGCGATCTCCTGCTGCTGTTGCTGCGGGCTCGGGGCCGGGCTCGGCGCCGGGGACGGCGTGGTGGGCGCCTGCGCGGGGAAGACCCGGTTCTGCGGCGCCACGCTCGACGGCGTCGCGGCCTCGGTGCTGGGCGCGACCGAGC
>NZ_JBSGCY010000282.1:0-2218 GCF_053602115.1 Nocardia sp. NPDC004582
GACCGCCGGTTCCGGCGATGTCCTGTCCGGCATCATCGGCGCACTCCTGGCCCGCGGCCTGCACCCCGCTGTCGCCGCCGCCTCCGCCGCCCGGGCACCAATCAGGGCCCCGCGTACCCGTCACCGCCGACGTCGGGCCCGTCCTACCCCAATCAGCAGCCCCCGTCCTACCCGCACCACCCGATCCTTAATCAGCAGACCTCGACGCCCGCGTACCCGAACCAGCCCGCGCCACAGCCGTTCACGAGCCAGCAGGGCCCGGCGTACCCGCCCCAGACCTACGCGCACCACACTCCGCAGCCGAACTACGCTCCGCAGCACCGTAGTTCGAACACCACGGCCTGGCTGATCGCCGCCATCGTCACGGTGCTGGTCATCGTCATCATCGTGATCGCGGTGATCATCAAGGGCAGCAAGTCCAAGGCCGACGCCCCGCAGCAGCCCGACACCATCGTGTACTCGGCCTTCGCCGACCATCGCACATCCGAGAACATCCTCGGCGGCAAGGCTTTCCGCATCACGCTGTGAGACCTGGGGGATCTCCCCCACCCGGATTCCAGGGATCCGCCCGATGACCCGAGGGCGCGACCCGGCATAGCGTTCAACCATGGTCAAACGCTGTGCCACCGCTCTCGCGGCTCTGCTGGTCGCGGGGACGGCCGCCGGGTGCGCCGATCCCGCGGAATCCTCGGTCGCGGAACAGTTGCACAGGGATACCGAGGCGATCCACGCCCTCGGCATCAGCGGGGTGCAGGCGCGCGTCATCGAGCCCGACGGCACGCAATCGGTCGCCACGAGCGGGACCGCCGACCGGACCACCGCAGACCCGGTCCCGTCCGACGGCTACTTCCGGATGGCCAGCACCGCCAAGACATTCGTCGCCACCGTGGTCCTGCAACTCGCCGGCGAGGGCACGATCGCCCTCGACGACACGGTCGACCGGTGGCTGCCGGATGTGGTGCGGGACAACGGGAACGACGGCACCCGGATCACCCTCCGCCAGTTGCTGCAGCACACCAGCGGAATTCACGACGACCTGCCGGGCTACACCACACCCGAGGAGTACTACCGGCTGCGCTACGACACCTACGCCCCCGCGCAGCTGATCGCCCGAGCCATGGCCCACGCGCCCGATTTCGCGCCCGGCACGGGCTGGCAGTACTCGAACACCGGCTACATCCTGCTCGCGGAGGTCGTTCAGCGAGCCACCGGCCGACCCGTACACACGGAGATCGAGAACCGCATCGTCATCCCGCTCGGCCTACGTCGAACCCGGTGGCTCGGCGACGCCTCCACGCTTCCGCAGCCGCACGCCCGCGCCTACCAGTTCTTCGGCCCCGGTTCCGAAGTCGACGTCACCGACCAGATCGCGCTGGAACCGGAGAACCTCTCCTGGGTCACCACGACCGAGGACGAGAACATCTTCTTCCGCGCCTTGCTCGGCGGCCGCCTGCTCCACCCCGACCGGTTGGCGGAGATGAAGCGATCCGTGCCGGTGAGCGGGGACCTCGAAACCCTGTGGCCGGGTCGCCGATACGGCCTCGGTCTGGCCGAACGGCCGTTGAGCTGCGGCGGGACCTACTGGTCGCACGAGGGCGGCGACGGCGGCTACATCACCCTCAACGGCGTCACCGAGGACGGCAGCCGAAGCGCGGTGGTCTCCATGTCCGAGGCGCTCGGCGACACCCCCGAACACATCGTCGCCCAGGAATCCGTCGGCGGCGCCCTCATCGACCACGCCCTGTGCGCCGGTCGCTCTACGAGCTGATCGCCCGGCCGGACGCTGTTAGGGTCTGGCGGTATCGCGGATTCGGGCTGGTCGGCCCGGTGGAGTGAGGGGTTGCGGGCGTGCGTGGTGAGCGATGGGCCGAGGGCACGGCCGAAGTGCGGCTCACCACGATCGCCCGCGAGTGGGGGCGGATCGGCTGCATCGGTTTCGGCGGACCGCCCACGCACATCGCGCTGCTGCGGCGGTTGTGCGTCGAGGAGCGGAAGTGGATCGCGCCCACCGAGTTCGAGGACGCGATCGCGGCGGTCAACCTGCTGCCCGGCCCGGCGTCCACGCAGCTGGCCATCTTCTCGGCCTGGCGGTTGCGCGGCACGGCCGGGGCGCTGGTCGGCGGGGTGTGCTTCATCGTGCCCGGGTTGGTGATCATTCTGGCGCTGGCGGCGTTCTTCCTCGCCGGCGGCGTGCCGCACTGGGCGCTCGGCGCGGCCG
>NZ_JBSGCY010000283.1:0-2191 GCF_053602115.1 Nocardia sp. NPDC004582
CGGGGCGCGGCGGCGGGGTGGCGGGCGAGGTCGCGACGCTCGCGCACGGGCCCGCCATGTGCGTGGCGAGCGTGGTGGCGTTGCTGGCCGGGCGCTGACATCGGGCTTCACGCGGGCCGTGTGTCCGGGCACCTCGGTATTCATGAAAGGATGTCACTCGTGTTGCGCTGGATAACTGCCGGAGAATCCCATGGTCCTGCTCTCGTCACCATCCTCGAGGGGATGGTGGCCGGTGTCGAGGTGACCTCCGCCGACATCGGCGCGCAGCTGGCCCGGCGTCGACTCGGGTACGGGCGTGGCGCGCGGATGAAGTTCGAGGCCGACGTGGTGACCATGGTCGGCGGCGTGCGGCACGGCCGCACCATGGGCGGACCGGTCGCCATCGAGGTGGCGAACTCGGAGTGGCCCAAGTGGACCCAGGTCATGTCCTCCGACCCCGTCGACCAGGCCGAGCTGGCCGAGCTGGCGCGCAACGCGCCGCTGACCCGCCCGCGCCCCGGCCACGCCGACTACTCGGGCATGCTCAAGTACGGCTTCGACGACGCCCGCAATGTGCTCGAACGCGCCAGCGCCCGCGAGACCGCGGCCCGCGTCGCGGCGGGCACGGTCGCCAAGAACTTCCTGCGCCAGGCGCTCGGGGTCGAGGTCATCTCGCACGTGGTGTCGATCGGCACGGCCGCCGACACCACCGGCGTGGTGCCGACCGCCGCGGATCTGGACGCCATCGACGAGTCGCCGGTGCGCGCGTTCGACAAGGACGCCGAGGCGGCCATGATCGCCGAGATCGAGGCGGCCAAGAAGGACGGCGACACCCTCGGCGGTGTGGTCGAGGTCGTCGTCGAGGGCCTGCCGGTCGGCCTGGGCTCGTTCACCTCCGGTGAGGCGCGCCTGGACTCGCGACTCGCGGCCGCGCTCATGGGCATTCAGGCCATCAAGGGCGTCGAGGTCGGCGACGGCTTCGAGACCGCGCGCCGGCGCGGCAGCCAGGCCCACGACGAGATGCGCCCGGGTCCCGACGGCGTGCTGCGCTCCACCAACCGGGCCGGCGGGCTCGAGGGCGGCATGACCAATGGCGAGGCGCTGCGGGTGCGCGCGGCCATGAAGCCGATCTCGACGGTGCCGCGCGCGCTGTCGACCGTGGACATGACCTCCGGCGACGAGGCCGTGGCCATTCACCAGCGCTCCGACGTGTGCGCGGTCCCCGCGGCCGGTGTGGTCGCCGAGGCCATGGTGGCGCTGGTAGTCGCGCAGGCGGTGCTGGAGAAGTTCGGCGGCGACTCGCTGCCCGAGACCATCGACAACATCCACGCCTACCTCGAGCGGATCAACGCCCGCCCGCACATTCCGGGCAACGCCGGGCAGTGACCACCGAGGACAGTGCGGCGCCGGGCGAAACCGGCCGGCCCGCACCGAATGTCGTGCTGGTCGGCCCGCCGGGCGCGGGCAAATCGACCATCGGGCGCAAGCTGGCCCGGGAGCTCGGCGTGGAGCTGTACGACACCGACGCCGGAATCGAGGAGCGCACCGGGCGCACGATTCCGGAGATCTTCGCCACCGACGGGGAGCCGGAGTTCCGGCGCATCGAGGAAGAGGTCGTCCGCGACGCCGTGCTCGCCGGGCACGGCGTGGTGTCGCTGGGCGGCGGCTCGGTGCTCTCCGCCGCGACCCGCGCGCTGCTGCGCGACCGCACGGTCATCTACCTGGAGATCAGTGTCGGCGAGGGCCTGCGCCGCACCGGCGCGAGCACCAATCGCCCGCTGCTCAATGGCGACGACCCGGCCAAGAAGTACCGCGAACTGATGAAGACCCGCCGCCCCCTCTACCGCGAGGTGGCGACCGTGCGGGTCCGCACCGACGGCCGCAGCCCCGGACGCGTGGTCCGCATGATCCTGGCCAAACTCGGCATCGAGCCGGTCGAACGTCCCGACGAACCGGCCATCGACACCACCCCCGCCGAGTCGGCCGAGTCCTCCCGCACGCGTGCGCGCCGCAAACGCCGTCGCGGCAAGGGCCGTGGTGAGAACGCCGCGACGGGACCCGAAACAACCGCTGCCCCGGCCGATTCCAGCGCTCCCGAACGCAACGGCCGCGGTCCCGGCGGCCGGTCCGAGGACACCCGAAGAAGGCGGTCTTGACCAGGCTGTCGCGCGCCAGCGCCCGCGCGCCGATCAGCGCCTCTTCTTCGCTGACC
>NZ_JBSGCY010000284.1:0-2015 GCF_053602115.1 Nocardia sp. NPDC004582
GGGAGCGACGGCCTCGGAAGGCTCGCGCACCGGGTCGATCGCCGTGCCCGGGCCGACCATGGCCCCGGAGAAGACCGGATCCGGCACGGCGGCCAGTCCGATGGCGCGTCCTACAAGAGGGGACGTCACGGTGGTCATGGGAAGCCTCCCAGGGGTGGAGATGTACATGGGCCGTTACTGCATGACCAGGACGGCGCACTGTGCAGCAGGGTATGTCATACGAAGTACCGGTTCTGCACGAGAGATCCCGATCCGTGGTCTAGACCACTAGCCTAGCGGATTTGCACGCGCTCTGCGGCCGCGTGTACAGTCGTACTCCTGCTTGAGGGTGAGCGACGCGATCAAGCGCGATTACCGAGCAGCATCCAACTTGTCAGATCCTATTCTCTGCATCGCCCCCGCATGCCTGCGGAACGGTGGTCAGGGAGGCGGAAAAACCCTGATAGAGTCGGAGACGCAAGACCGAAGGGAAACTGCCCGGAGGAAAGCCTGAGAGAGTCTCTCGGGTGAGTACAAAGGAAGCGTCCGTTCCTTGAGAACTCAACAGCGTGCCAAAAATCAACGCCAGATATGTTGATACCCCGTCCATGGCAGTGATAGCCGTGGATGAGGTTCCTTTGAAACAAAACACAGCGAGGACGCTGGATGCGAGGGGATCATTCCTCCTCTCGTTCCGCTCTCGTGCGTGTTGTCCCGATCACGGGAAAACATTCACGGAGAGTTTGATCCTGGCTCAGGACGAACGCTGGCGGCGTGCTTAACACATGCAAGTCGAACGATGAAGCCCTTCGGGGTGGATTAGTGGCGAACGGGTGAGTAACACGTGGGCAATCTGCCCTGCACTCTGGGACAAGCCCTGGAAACGGGGTCTAATACCGGATATCACTCTTGCAGGCATCTGTGAGGGTCGAAAGCTCCGGCGGTGCAGGATGAGCCCGCGGCCTATCAGCTTGTTGGTGAGGTAATGGCCCACCAAGGCGACGACGGGTAGCCGACCTGAGAGGGTGACCGGCCACACTGGGACTGAGACACGGCCCAGACTCCTACGGGAGGCAGCAGTGGGGAATATTGCACAATGGGCGAAAGCCTGATGCAGCGACGCCGCGTGAGGGATGACGGCCTTCGGGTTGTAAACCTCTTTTGACAGGGACGAAGCGCAAGTGACGGTACCTGCAGAAGAAGCGCCGGCTAACTACGTGCCAGCAGCCGCGGTAATACGTAGGGCGCAAGCGTTGTCCGGAATTATTGGGCGTAAAGAGCTCGTAGGCGGCTTGTCACGTCGGGTGTGAAAGCCCGGGGCTTAACCCCGGGTCTGCATTCGATACGGGCTAGCTAGAGTGTGGTAGGGGAGATCGGAATTCCTGGTGTAGCGGTGAAATGCGCAGATATCAGGAGGAACACCGGTGGCGAAGGCGGATCTCTGGGCCATTACTGACGCTGAGGAGCGAAAGCGTGGGGAGCGAACAGGATTAGATACCCTGGTAGTCCACGCCGTAAACGGTGGGAACTAGGTGTTGGCGACATTCCACGTCGTCGGTGCCGCAGCTAACGCATTAAGTTCCCCGCCTGGGGAGTACGGCCGCAAGGCTAAAACTCAAAGGAATTGACGGGGGCCCGCACAAGCAGCGGAGCATGTGGCTTAATTCGACGCAACGCGAAGAACCTTACCAAGGCTTGACATACACCGGAAACGGCCAGAGATGGTCGCCCCCTTGTGGTCGGTATACAGGTGGTGCATGGCTGTCGTCAGCTCGTGTCGTGAGATGTTGGGTTAAGTCCCGCAACGAGCGCAACCCTTGTTCTGTGTTGCCAGCATGCCCTTCGGGGTGATGGGGACTCACAGGAGACTGCCGGGGTCAACTCGGAGGAAGGTGGGGACGACGTCAAGTCATCATGCCCCTTATGTCTTGGGCTGCACACGTGCTACAATGGCCGGTACAAAGAGCAGCGATACCGTGAGGTGGAGCGAATCTCAAAAAGCCGGTCTCAGTTCGGATTGGGGTCTGCAACTCGAC
>NZ_JBSGCY010000285.1:0-2010 GCF_053602115.1 Nocardia sp. NPDC004582
GGCCGGGGCGAGCAGCACGGTGACGCCGACGGCGAGGACGTCGAGGAGTCCGAGACCGAGGACGAGTCGGCCGAGTCCGCCGAGACCGAGACCGCCGACGAGGACGACGACGCGGGCGTGCCCGAGGGTTCGAGCAGCCGTCGCCGCCGTCGCCGTCGTCGCCGCAAGGGCGGGGACGACAACGAGCCCGAGGTGTCCGACGACGATCCGCCGAACACCGTCGTGCACGAGCGCGAGCCGCGCAGCAAGCGCCGCGCCCAGGTCGACGAGGTGCAGGGCATCAGCGGTTCGACCCGCCTGGAGGCCAAGCGCCAGCGCCGCCGCGACGGTCGCGAGGCCGGCCGCCGCCGGCCGCCGATCCTGACCGAGTCGGAGTTCCTGGCCCGCCGCGAGGCCGTGGACCGGGTGATGGTGGTGCGCGAGAAGCACTTCGCCGATCACCCCGCCTCCACCACCCAGGTGGCGGTGCTCGAGGACAACATCCTGGTCGAGCACTTCGTGACCTCCACGGGCTCGGCGTCCATGGTCGGCAATGTGTACCTGGGCAAGGTGCAGAACGTGCTGCCGTCGATGGAGGCCGCATTCGTCGATATCGGCCGCGGCCGCAATGGCGTGCTGTACGCGGGCGAGGTGAACTGGGAGGCCGCCGGTCTGGGCGGCAAGGAGCGCAAGATCGAGCAGGCGCTCAAGCCCGGTGACACCGTGCTGGTGCAGGTGTCGAAGGATCCGGTGGGCCACAAGGGCGCTCGCCTGACCACCCAGATCAGCCTGGCCGGTCGCTTCCTGGTGTATGTGCCGGGCGGTTCGTCGACCGGTATCTCCCGCAAGCTGCCCGACACCGAGCGCAAGCGGCTCAAGGAGATCCTGCGCGACATCGTGCCGCAGGACGCGGGCGTCATCATCCGCACCGCCTCGGAGGGCGTCTCCGAGACCGAGCTGGCCCGCGATGTCGAACGGCTGCAGGCCACCTGGCGCACCATCGAGGAGCAGTCCAAGAACGGCTCCGGCGCGCCCAAGACCCTCTACGAAGAGCCGGACCTGCTGGTCAAGGTGGTTCGCGACCTGTTCAACGAGGACTTCTCGAAGCTGGTCATCGAGGGCGAGCGTGCCTGGACGACGGTCGAGAACTACGTCCGCACGGTCGCTCCCGACATGCTGGCCCGGGTCGAGCGCTACGACAACAACGGCGTCGACGTGTTCGGCAGCCTGCGCATCGACGAGCAGCTGGCCAAGGCCCTGGATCGCAAGGTGTGGCTGCCCTCGGGCGGCACCCTGGTGATCGACCGCACCGAGGCGATGACCGTCATCGACGTCAATACCGGCAAGTTCACCGGGTCGGGCGGGTCCAACCTCGAGGAGACGGTGACCCGCAACAACCTGGAGGCGGCCGAGGAGATCGTGCGCCAGATGCGGTTGCGCGATATCGGCGGCATGATCGTGGTCGACTTCATCGACATGGTCCTGGAGTCCAACCGCGACCTGGTGCTGCGCCGCCTCACCGAGGCGCTGGGCCGCGACCGCACCCGCCACCAGGTCTCCGAGGTCACCTCGCTGGGCCTGGTCCAGATGACCCGCAAGAAGCTGGGCACCGGCCTGGTCGAGGCGTTCTCCACCACCTGCGAGACCTGCCACGGCCGCGGCATCCTGGTGCACAACTACCCGGTCGAGTCCTCGGCGCCGGCCGGGGACAGCGGCGAGGGCGTGAGCCGTCGCGAGGGTTCGCGCCGTCGTCGCAAGGACCGCAACGCGGCCGCCGCCGAGACCGCCCCGGCCGTCGAGCCGGTGGCCGAGGAACCGGCCGAGAAGCACGAGGACCAGGCGGAGAAGGCCGAGAAGGCCGCCACCAAGCGGGCTCACCCGGTCGCGCTGGCGATGGCCGCCCACGCCGAGCACCCCGACGAGGAGGGTGTCGCCGAGGGCGCGCCGCTCACCAACGGCTCCGCCGCCGCGGCGGTGACCGAGGTCGCCGCCCTGGACGCGGCGGTCTCGACCAGCTCGGCGGCCTCGGCC
>NZ_JBSGCY010000286.1:0-1996 GCF_053602115.1 Nocardia sp. NPDC004582
CGCCTGATCGACCTCGCCGATCGCGACGCCCGAGCCGAGCGACGCGGAACCGTTGTCCGGCCGCACCTTTCCCAGCAGTAGCGACAGCAGGGTGGGCGATGATGTACGGGCCTCGGGAGGCGCGCGGCGCGTGCGTGACCGCGGCCCCCGGAATCGACCGGGTGATCGCCGGCTCGGCGGCGGTGACGGCCGGAACCGCGGCGACCGCGGCCGAATAGGCCTGCGCCAGCGGCTCGGACGACTTCAGTGTGGGCAGCACATCGGTGACGTCGGCGGCGTTCACGGCGGACGCGGTGGCATCGGGCGGGGTCAGCCCGGCCGGAGTGGACAGCACCGCCGCCAGGGCCGCGCGGGCCGCGTTGTAGGCGAGCGTCTTGCCGGTCTCCGCGTCCGCCTGCGGTAGGTCGCGCTCACTGACCAGCACCACCGACTTCAGGCCCAGGTAGTCCAGGGCCTCGCGGAGCGAGCGCACGTGCGCGTCGGTCCAGCCGGTCGGGTGCGCCAGATAGAACTCGGCGGGCCCGTTGAGGTGTTCGGCGGCCTGACTGATCAGGCAGAACACCGCGGTGGCCATCAGGTCCTCGGCGCGATACGCCTCGCCGTCGTCCACCGCCAGCCCCGCCGGGTCGCCGACCGCGCCGACGAAGCCGCGAATGGAGTGCGAATAGCCCTCCGGCGCCTCCCCGCCCAGCACCGCGTCGCCGTCATCGGACATGTGCAGCACCGATTCACGCACGGTGTAATGCACCGGGAGCGTGGCGTCGTCGCCGGTCACCACGGCTACGACGGATTCGTCGTCCGCGATCCGCAGACCCACGCCAGTGGCCATCCTCGTTACCTCACTCGGTGCGTCCGGTCTCTCCGCGCCGGATCAGACCAGGAGTGAACCGTGACCCATGGCGCGGAGCATTGACAATAACTCCGAACGCGACCCCGCACCGATTCGGCGTCTCATCCGGGCCACGTGATGTTCCACGGTTTTGGCCGAGATGTAGAGCCGGGCCCCGATCTCCCGGTACGTCAGACCCAGCAGTACCAGTTCGGCCACCTCGCGTTCGCGTTCGCTCAGCACGGTATCGGTGACCGGTTCCGGGCGTGCCTGCGGGGCCGCGGGCTCGGGCACCCGCACCGGAGCTTCCGGCGGCCGGGACTGCGCGCGCACGGTACGGGCCAGCTTCAGCAGGGCGGTCGCGGTGGCCGCGTCTCCGACCGCCAGCGCGGCCTCACTGGCCAGCCGGGCCGCGTCCCAGCGCAGGCCGAGCCCGGCCAGTCGCGCCACCGCGCCCTCGACCCGATCCCGCACCACCTGACCGCGCAGCACCAGCACCCAGGTGCGGCCCGCGTCGGCCAGCACCGCGGCCTGCGGATCCCCCGCCGAGGCGGCCGTCTTCAGCCGATGAGCGTGCGGCAGCAGGGCTTCCGGGCTCTCCTGGGCGATAGCGGCCTGAATCGCGTACCAGTGGAAGGCATTCGACCAGACCGGCGGTTCGCCCAGGCGGCGCAGCAGGTCGTCGGCGCCGGTCACCAGCGCCGTCATCCGCGCCTCGTCGCGCAGACGGATTCCGGCCAGCCACAGTTCGCCGATCGGCAACAGCGCCAGCAGGTCCGCGCCGACCTCGTCGAACAGCGGGTAGGCCTGCTGCCAGGCCAGGGCCAGCGCCGCATGGTCACCGCTGCGACGGGCCAGGCCGACGATCACGCCGTGCGCGAGCAGGCGATCCCGCGGATCCAGTTCCGCCACCGGCACTTCCGACATCAGGGTGGCGGCCGAATGCTCGTCGCCGCCCAGCATGGCCACCCAGGCCCCGAGCACCAGGCTCTGCGGTGTGGGGGTCGCACCGCGCAGGGCGTCGGCCGCGCGACGGGGATCGCCCATGCTCAGGCACAGCAGCACCGCGATCGACACCGCCGAGCACGGCAGGAAGCGATCGCCGCCGTCGTCGGCCGGGGCCGGGCCGGAGTGCGCCGCGTGGATCAGCGCCGAGGCCGCCGACAC
>NZ_JBSGCY010000287.1:0-1946 GCF_053602115.1 Nocardia sp. NPDC004582
GGCAAAAAATGCCACTTCCCGCAATGGAAATGACCGGCCTCACCGCCGGTGAACTGCAAAAGCTGCTCAAGCGGCCCGCCGCGCCGGAGAGCTCCGCCGCCCGCGTCGGCATCATGGAATCGATTGCCGCGCAGCCGGATCCCGCGTCGGTCCCCGGCGACTTCGCGGCCTCGGCCGGGTACCGCCCCGTCGTCGAGGCGGGCATGCTGATCAACCCGGAGGGTGACTGCTCCTCCCCCATCCCCCTGCCCGCCGAATTCGACCTGGCCTGCAAATCCCACGACCTCGGCTACGACCTGCTGCGCTACGCCGCCGCCCACGGCCAGCCCCTCGGCCCCTGGGCCCGCCAATCGGTGGACGCCGCACTGGAACAGCGCATGCACACGGCCTGCGCCGCCCGCGAGGACGCGATGTCACGCACCCGATGCCAGGTCATGGCGAGCATCGCCGCCACGGCCGTGGACCTGAACTCCATCCGCCAGCACTACGGCAGCCCGGTCTACGAGCCGTTCTTCGAGCACACCGGCGCGGGCCTCGCACCCGCCGCCATGGTCGCGGCCGGTGTCGGCATCGCCGGACTGGCCTCCGCGGCAACCGTTCTGGCGCGCCGCACCCGCTCGCGCCGCGGTGCCGCGGCTCAGGATCGCGACCTCGCGCTCACCGATGCTCACGCGACGGTGGCGCTGTGATCCCCGCCGTGCGGAACCACTCCGCGGGCCGCGGCTCTCATCGCCGGCGCGTTGCGATGGCGCGGGCGGAGATGACAGTCGCGCTGCCAGAGCCGGGCAACCGCACCGAGCTCACGGGTGACGTTCCGGTCTCGCCACGTGGTGTCGAGCGGTCTCGTACGACATTGGGGCGGACTTGGATCCGCGCGCCGCGGGTCGGGACGAGCGCCGCGGTGGCGGGCGGGACATTGGCGTCGCTGGCGCCGGGGTTGCTGCCGCGCACGCCGTCGGCGCAGGCGATCGTGACCGCGGTGCTGGTGCTGGCCGGGTTGGGGGTGGCGGGGGTCGTGCGGATGGTGTTGCGCTGGACTCGGTTCGGGGTGGAGCGGCTGACGCGGTGGCGGGTTCCGGCGGCGGTCGCGGGGGCGGGGCTGGTCGGGGGTGCGATGGGATATGCGGAGCATTGGCAGAACTCGCTGCGCAATGCCATGGGGGTCGGGGGTATCGGGCCCGGGTACTGGGTGCAGTGGCTGGCGTGGACGGTGCCGATCGTGGCGGCGGTGGTGGGTGTCGTGCGCGGGATGCGGTGGGTGGTACGGCGATTGGGGCGGGCGCGGAGTATCGCGGCGGGGGTGGCGCTGGGGGTGGCGGCGCAGCTGGTGGTGGTGCCGGGTGTGGTGGAGTGGCGGCGGGCGGCGTACGCGGCGGCGGATTCGTTCGTGGATCCGGAGCTGGTGCAACCGGATTCACCGACCCGGTCGGGGAGTCCGGTGTCGATGGCGAGCTGGCCGTCGCTGGGGGCGCAGGGGCGGCGGTTCGTGGCGGGGACGCCGGCGCGGGCGGTGCGGGTTTATGTCGGCTTGAACTCGGCTGCCGGGCCGGCGGCGCGGGTGGAGCTGGCGGTGCGGGAGCTGGAGCGGACGGGTGGGTTCGAACGGCGGAATGTGGTGGTGACCGTGCCGACGGGGTCGGGGTGGATCGACAGTGATGCCGCCAAGGGACTGGACGCGCGGTTCGGCGGAGATGTGGCGCTGGTCGGGCTGCAGTACTCGGCCGCGCCGAGCTGGGTGACCTTCGTCTTCGGGCGCGATGCCGCCGAGCAATCGGCGCGGGCCCTGTTCCGGGCTGTCGAGCAACGGATCTCGACGCTGCCGGATCCGCCGAAGCTCTACATCTACGGGCAGAGTCTGGGCGCGCTCGGCGGCAGCGCGGTGTTCGCCGACGACGCCGATCAGGACCGCCGCGCCTGCGGCGCGCTGTGGGCCGGACCGCCCGGCG
>NZ_JBSGCY010000288.1:0-1943 GCF_053602115.1 Nocardia sp. NPDC004582
ACGAGCTGAGATCCGAGGATTTCCGAATGGGGAAACCCAGCACGAGTGATGTCGTGTTACCTGTATCTGAATACATAGGGTGTGGAGGGAACGAGGGGAAGTGAAACATCTCAGTACCCTCAGGAAGAGAAAACAACCGTGATTCCGGGAGTAGTGGCGAGCGAAACCGGATGAGGCCAAACCGTATACGTGTGAGACCCGGCAGGGGTTGCGTGTGCGGGGTTGTGGGATCTCTCTTCCACGGTCTGCCGGCCGTGGGACGAGTCAGAAACCGTTGATGTAGGCGAAGGACATGCGAAAGGTCCGGCGTAGAGGGTAAGACCCCCGTAGTCGAAACGTCAGCGGCTCGTTTGAGAGACACCCAAGTAGCACGGGGCCCGAGAAATCCCGTGTGAATCTGGCGGGACCACCCGCTAAGCCTAAATATTCCCTGGTGACCGATAGCGGATAGTACCGTGAGGGAATGGTGAAAAGTACCGCGGGAGCGGAGTGAAATAGTACCTGAAACCGTGTGCCTACAAGCCGTGGGAGCGTCGGACATCAGCTTGCTGATGTCTCGTGACTGCGTGCCTTTTGAAGAATGAGCCTGCGAGTTTGCGGTGTGTTGCGAGGTTAACCCGGGTGGGGTAGCCGTAGCGAAAGCGAGTCCGAACAGGGCGACTTTAGTAGCACGCTCAAGACCCGAAGCGGAGTGATCTAGCCATGGGCAGGTTGAAGCGGAGGTAAGACT
The DNA here is from genome assembly GCF_053602115.1 of Nocardia sp. NPDC004582. Lineage (NCBI taxonomy): Bacteria > Bacillati > Actinomycetota > Actinomycetes > Mycobacteriales > Nocardiaceae > Nocardia > Nocardia sp. NPDC004582. The sequence continues at coordinate 731 of NZ_JBSGCY010000288.1, forward strand.
TCGTGGAGGACCGAACCCACCAGGGTTGAAAACCTGGGGGATGACCTGTGGTTAGGGGTGAAAGGCCAATCAAACTCCGTGATAGCTGGTTCTCCCCGAAATGCATTTAGGTGCAGCGTCGTGTGTTTCTTGCCGGAGGTAGAGCACTGGATAGGCGATGGGCCCTACCGGGTTACTGACCTTAGCCAAACTCCGAATGCCGGTAAGTGAGAGCGCGGCAGTGAGACTGTGGGGGATAAGCTCCATGGTCGAGAGGGAAACAGCCCAGAGCATCGACTAAGGCCCCTAAGCGTACGCTAAGTGGGAAAGGATGTGGAGTCGCAGAGACAACCAGGAGGTTGGCTTAGAAGCAGCCACCCTTGAAAGAGTGCGTAATAGCTCACTGGTCTAGTGATTCCGCGCCGACAATGTAGCGGGGCTCAAGCGTACCGCCGAAGTCGTGTCATTGCAGCAATACGCCCAACGGCGGCTGTGATGGGTAGGGGAGCGTCGTGTGCCGGGTGAAGCCGCGCCGGAAGGCAGTGGTGGACGGTTCACGAGTGAGAATGCAGGCATGAGTAGCGATTCACACGTGAGAAACGTGTGCGCCGATTGACTAAGGGTTCCTGGGTCAAGCTGATCTGCCCAGGGTAAGTCGGGACCTAAGGCGAGGCCGACAGGCGTAGTCGATGGATAACCGGTTGATATTCCGGTACCCGCTGTGAAGCGTCAAACATCGAGCATCGTGATGCTAAGGCCGTGAAGCCGCCCCTGATCTCTTCGGAGTGAGGGGGAGTGGTGGAGCCGCCGAACCAAGCGGTTAGTAGGTGAGTGATGGGGTGACGCAGGAAGGTAGTCCATCCCGGGCGGTGGTTGTCCCGGGGTAAGGGTGTAGGACGTCAGGTAGGTAAATCCGCCTGGCACATAGTCTGAGACCTGATGCCGAGCCGATTGTGGTGAAGTGGATGATCCTATGCTGTCGAGAAAAGCCTCTAGCGAGTTTCATGGCGGCCCGTACCCTAAACCGACTCAGGTGGTCAGGTAGAGAATACCGAGGCGTTCGGGTGAACTATGGTTAAGGAACTCGGCAAAATGCCCCCGTAACTTCGGGAGAAGGGGGGCCACATCCGGTGAGAGCACTTGCTGCTCGAGCTGGGGGTGGCCGCAGAGACCAGCGAGAAGCGACTGTTTACTAAAAACACAGGTCCGTGCGAAGCCGTAAGGCGATGTATAC
>NZ_JBSGCY010000289.1:0-1938 GCF_053602115.1 Nocardia sp. NPDC004582
GCGCTGCTGGCGCCGTACGCCGCGTAGGCGGGCGCGTTGGCCGGTCGCAGGTGCCGGTTACCGGTGCGCGCCGCCTCGAGCGTCTCGCGACCGCGCCGGGTCAGCCGAGGTCCGCGGCCCACCACCACGGTCATGACGCTCAGCGCGATCATGACGATCACAAGGAAGCCGACCGAATGATGCGTGGCCACACCCGAGATCAGCCGGGCCAGTCCGAGCAGCAGCACGGCGTAGAGCGGGAACCGGGCCGTGCGCAGGGCTTTTCGCTGCTCGTCGCCGAACAGGTAGCCGCGGTCGGTGAGGTCCTTGCGCATCCGGGCCACCACCCCGCCGGTCCCGACGAGCATGCTGGTCATGTTCAGGCGGCCCGGAGTGCTCAGCGTCGCCCACAAGGTGCGGGCGATGGGATCCAGCTCCGGGAGAGCGGTGTCGCTGTACGGCTGGACCGGCCTGCCCGTGGAGTCGATGACTCCGTGCCCGCGTAATTGGGCGAGCGCGGCCAGCACCGGGCGTCGATCGTCGACGAGGACGGCGGTCTCGCTCGGGGTCAGGGGACGCTCGGGCGCCCAGGACGGGTCCACCCGGCGCAGCACGCTCGCCCGGATCGCGTATCCGGCCGCGACCGCGATCAGCCCGGCGATGACATAGAACAAGAGGAAGGCCGGGCCGGATATCCCCCAGGTGTTGGTCGTGGCCGCGGCCGCGACGGTCGCATGGACCATGGCGATTCCCCTCGGGAGTCGTCGTGACAGTCGATCAACTCCAGTATCGCGGCTGCGCGGGTGTCGTGTTATCCGTGCGATCTCGGGGTGGTTATCCGAAGAAACTTTCGGTGATTAGCCTGATCCGGTGCGATTTCTCAGCAAGTTCTACATCGACGGGTTCATTCTGTCGATTCTCGGGATGGTCGTCCTGGCCAGCGTTTTCCCGGCCCGGGGCGATGCCGCCGAGGTCGTGAGCTGGCTGACGAAGATAGCCATCGCGCTGCTGTTCCTGCTCTACGGCACCCGCCTGGCGCCGCAGGAGGCGATCGCGGGTCTCAAGCACTGGCGACTCCACTTGACGGTACTGGCCTGCACCTTCATCCTCTTCCCGCTGATCGGCCTGGCCGCGCGGGTGCTGGTGCCGCACATCCTCACCCCCGACCTCTACACCGGTGTGCTGTTCCTGTGCCTGGTGCCGTCGACCGTGCAGTCCTCGATCGCGTTCACCTCCATCGCCAAGGGCAATGTGGCGGGTGCGATCGTGAGCGCCACCGTGTCGAACCTGCTGGGTGTGTTCCTCACTCCCGCGCTGGTGATCCTGCTCATGAACACCACCGGCCAGGCCAGTGTGGATCCGTCCGCGGTGGTGGACATCGTGCTGCAGCTGCTGGTGCCGTTCTTCATCGGCCAGCTGATCCGGCCCAAGGTGAAGGGCTTCCTGTCCCGCTACGCCGAGCCGACCAAACTGGTGGATCGCGGGTCGATCCTGCTGGTGGTCTACAGCGCGTTCAGCGCGGGCATGGTGGAGGGCATCTGGCACGCCATGTCGCCGTGGCGGATTCTGGGGCTGGCGGTGGTGTGCTGCGTGATCCTGGCGATCGTGCTGGCGGCGACCGGCTTCCTCGGCGAGGCGGTGCGTTTCGATCGCGCCGACCGGATCGTGGTGGTGTTCTGCGGTTCCAAGAAGAGCCTGGCCACCGGGCTGCCCATGGCGACGGTGCTGTTCGCGGGTCACCCGGTGGGCCTGATCGTGCTGCCGCTCATGATGTTCCACCAGATTCAGCTGATCACCTGTGCCGCTCTCGCAGGACGCTGGGCTCGTACCGCGCCGTGAACGCGAGCAGCCGGCTGTCCTCGCGCCGCAGCGCGCGATCCAGCCGCGCAGGCGGGTGCGGGAGGCGTCGTCCAGCGGTGCGTGCCGGACCTCCTCGAGCAGCTGTTTGATCATGGTGCC
>NZ_JBSGCY010000290.1:0-1894 GCF_053602115.1 Nocardia sp. NPDC004582
GGGCGCCGACGCTGCCCGCCGCGCCGTGCACCAGCACGGTGTCGCCGGGCCCGACGCCGGTCGCGGCGAGCAGATGCACCGCGGTACCGCCGACACTGAGCACGCCCGCGGCCTGCTTCCAGTCCACCTCGGCGGGCTTGGGCACGACGCGCGTGGCATTGGCGGTGACGGCGGTGGCATAGCCGCCGCCCACCGTCGCGATGACCTCGTCCCCGACCGCGATCGGCCCGCCCGGGCCCGGCGCGTCGGGCCCGACGGCGGTGACCACGCCGGCCACCTCGAGCCCCAGCCGGATCGGCAGCTTGCTGGGATCGGTGCCGAACGCACCGCTGTAGAGCTTGTAGTCGAAGGGATTCACCCCGGCGGCACGCACCGCGATGGTGACTTCGCCCGGCCCCGGATCGGGCACGTCGACGTCGATGAGCGACAAGACTTCCGGTCCACCGTAGGCGGTGGCAACGACAGCAGTAGCCATACGGCGATCATACGGAGAACGGACCGCCCGCCCGGGTCTGCCCGGATGGACGGTCCGTCGTGGGCCGTACGTCAGAACTTGCTCAACGGCGACTTGTCCTTCGACCCCGACACCGCCTTGTACAGCAGGTACAGGCCGAAGATGACCGCGCTCACCATCAGGATGGGGAACAGGCTCTTGATCAGCGCGCCGAGAATCATGAAAGCGATCCAGACGAGGACGACGACGCCGAGAATCTTCCAGAACATTCCTTGCCTCCTAGTTTCCGAACCGCCGTCCGCGCGATCCGACACCATCCATACTGCGTCGGCCCGCCGAGAAAATCACCAGGTCAGCAGCGATATCGGGGAGGAAATCAGGGTTCACCCCCACACTCCCGGCGAGGCGGGGTCAGGGATTGGCGCGGAAACGCTGGTCGGCCAGCTCGGTGAGCGCCTGCGCCCAGCCGTCGAGGCGGTCGGCGGCATCGCGGAGCCCGACCATGGCCCAGCCGAGATCATCGGCCACGGCCGCGCTCTCCGGCACCGCCAGCACCCGGGCGGCCGCCTCGACCATGCCCTCGAATTCGACCACGCCACCGTCGAGTCGGACCGAAACGGCCCGAACATGCTCGCCCAGAGGCGAATTCGCGCCCAGCGCACCGGCGGCCCGCTCCATGGCGACCACATCCAGCGCGAGGGCGTGCAACGCGGCAGCACCCGAAGCGGCCGTCTCCAGCGTGTCGTCGAGATCCTCGGCGAGCAGCCGGCCGGACCGCGCGATCTGCGCGTGCAACCCGTGCAGCGCCCGCTCCGCCCGCACCAACCGCGCGATCGAGCCCCGCGCCGCCGACCGGATCGGCGGCAGCTTCCGCGGCACGAACGCCGCCTGCGGCAAGGGCTCCCGCCGCATATCCAGATACCGTCGCGCCGTCACCGCGGTCCCGGTGACCAGCGCCACCGCACCGCCGCCGACCACGACCACCGCCCACGCCGGAGCCGAGATCAGCACCAGCCCAACGGTTCCCGCCGTCGTCAGCCCCGACGCCGTCCCCAGCCGGAAACTCCGCCGCCGAGCCCGCCGCCGCTTGCGCAGCTCCCGTTCCCGCGGATCGGCCCACTTCCGCACGGCCACCAACGCCTGCTCCCCCACACCCCGCAAGGTGTCCGGCAGCCGCTGCGCCAACTCCTCGGGCTCGAACCCGGTGGGCGCCAACACCTCCCGCACCGCCTCGGTCGCCCGCTCCCGCCGCACCCGCTTCTTCGCCCGCCGACCGGAGGTGGGTGGCGACGCCGCATCGGTCGGCGCGCCGAATTGTCCACCGGCACCGGCCTGGAACGCGCCGGATCGCTGCGGTTCCGAGTTCGAGGGGGCGGGCCGGCCGCCGGGTCCCGTCGGACGCTCACGGGAGCGCCGCCCGGTGGGAGCGGCCGCCGGCGG
>NZ_JBSGCY010000291.1:0-1739 GCF_053602115.1 Nocardia sp. NPDC004582
GGCGCCGGAACCCGGCCCGCCCACACTGGCGGTGCCGGAGCTGGGGGTGAGCAGTCCGAGCAGCATGCGCAGCACCGTGGACTTGCCCGCGCCGTGCGGTCCGACCAGCGCGGCCACCGTTCCGGCGGGCACCACGAAGCTGACGTCGTCGACGGCGGTGATGCTGTCGAAGGTCTTGGTCAGCCCGCCGGCGGCGAAGGCGAGGGGCCGGGCGCTCACCGCTGCTTGTTCCAGGCCGGAGCGTCCAGGGCGGTCAGCGGGTCGGCGTCGACGATCATGGGCTGCGGCCAGCTCAGCGGCGGCGCGCCGAAGGCCTTGCGGGCATTGTCGACGGTGCGGCGGCCCAGGGCCCGGTTGCCGAATCCGCCGATGGCCGCGCCGATTCCGGCCGGGATCACCTTGCCGACCATGAGCGCCCCGCGCTTGGCGATGAACTGCACCATGAACCGCTTGAGCAGCGAATCGTTCATGGAGCTCAGGCCCGGGATCTTGGCGGCCATCAGGCCACCCCAGTTCTTGGCCGACACGCCGACGCTCTTCTGCACGATCTCCATGCCGCTCTCCCCGAGCACCACGGCCAGCACCAGGGCGCGGCGGCGTTCCTTGTCCTCGGGCGCGATGCCGTGCACGGCGGCCACGGCCAGGGTGAACACCGCGGACGCCTCCAGGAAGAACGCGGTCTCCGCGCTCATGGCGGCCACCGACGCGACGGTTCCGACGCCGGGCACGGCCGCGGTCGCGCCGACCGCGGTGCCGGAGGCGGTGACGGTGTTCAGATACAGCTTCTCGAACCGCGCGATGATCTGCCCGGGTGTCTCGTCCGGATGGTCGGCCCGCATCTTCGCGACGTATTTCGCGACCGCCGGGGCCTGTACCTGGGACCCGTTGTCGAGCAGCGAAACGACCGCCTTTTCGAATCCGCCCTTGAACATCGGCAACCCCTTACTTCCGTGCGGTCCTCTCCGACCGAAACTCTATGGCACCCCGACAACGATTCGCGAGATAGACCGGTTCCGGATGGGAGCATCGCGCGCCGCACCGGATCGGCCTAGGGTGGACCGGGTGGCAGGCGTGTCCGAAGGCGCGTCGGGTGTGCCCGACCCGCGGCTGAGCGCGTACGTCCTCGGCTACGAGGGCTACCTGTTGCACGGCTTCACCCCGGGCACCCATATCGGCATGCCGGGGTCGGCGCTGACGGTGATCATCACCATCGGCGAACCCATCCACGTTCCGGTCTCCAGCCATTCCGAGCAGGCGGGCGGGCACTGGGACATGCTGGCCAGCGGGCTCACCGTCCGCCCGGCGGTGATCGCGCACAACGGCTTCCAGCACGGCGTGCAGCTGAATCTGACCCCGCTGGGCTGCCGGGCGGTGCTGGGGATGCCCGCCGCGGCGCTCGGCTCGTGGATCGTGGACCTGGCCGACCTGCTCGGGCCGCGCGCGGTGGAGCTGCGGGAACGGCTGGCCGAGCCGGTGTCGTGGCCGGAGCGGTTCGCCGTCATCGACGAGATCCTGCTGCGGCGCCTGGCCCCCGTGCACTGGGACGACGAGCTGACCCACGCCTGGGCGCTGTTGTCCGGGCCGGACCCGGCGGTGCGGGTGGCCGGGGTGGCCGACGAGATCGGCTGGAGCCGAAGGCATCTCGGCAGCCGGTTCGGCGCGGAGTTCGGCATCACCCCCAAGGACGCGGTCCGGGTGGCCCGCTTCGAACGCTCGCACCGGCTGCTGCGCGCGCCGGT
>NZ_JBSGCY010000292.1:0-1698 GCF_053602115.1 Nocardia sp. NPDC004582
GCGTGGTCTGCCAGGAGCCGTGCGCGATGCCGACCCGCTTGCCCTTCAGCGGTCACCTCGGTGACCCGTTTGGCCGGGGCCGGATCGTTGGGTTTGGCCGCCGGTGCGGGGGTGGGCGATGCGGCGGTGTCGTCTGTGGTCGCGGTCACCTCGGTGACCCGTTCGGCCGGGGTGGCGGGTTGGGCGGCGGCATCGGCCTTCTCACGGCGGCGGGCGCGGATCTCGGCCCAGACGAAGTAACCGAGACCCAGCGGCGCCATGACACCGAAGGCCAGCCATTGCAGGCCGTAGGACAGGTACGGGCCCGCGTCGAGCTGGGGGAGCTCGTCGGGGGTGAACGCTCCGGGCTGGCCCGCGTCGAGTTGCAGATACCCGCCGAGGCCGTCGGTCGGGATGGGGGTCAGCGGCAGGCCGAGAACGGTCGCTTCCTGCTGGGTGTCGGTCGTATAGACCTGCCGGAAGCCGTCTTCGATGGTCGGCGGCTTCTTCTCGATGACGCCCTCGGAGGCGCGGATGCGGGCCTCGAGATGCTGCGGCCCGGTGGGCGGGTCGGCGATGGCGGGCGGGCGGGTGCCGCCCTGCGCGGCCGCGATCTGGCCGCGGTCGACCAACAGGGTGCGGCCGTCGTCGAGCCGGAACGCGGCCAGCACGGTGTAGGCGGGCTGCCCGTCGAGGTGGCGCAAGCGCACCAGCACCGTCGACTCCGGGACGTAGCTGCCGGTGGCGGTGACGCGCCGCCATTCGGTGTTCTTGCCGTCGCCCGACAGCAGACCGGTGATGTCCACCGGGTCCGCGTGCACCGAGGCCGCGATGCGGTCGTTGCGTTCGGAGGTGCGGGTGTTCTTGCCCAGCTGCCAGGGCGCGAGCACGGTGAAGCACAGGTAGGCGAAACCGGCCACCACCACGGCCAGGATCAGCCAGCTCGGGCGCAGCAGGAAGGTGAGGCGACGCAGTAAGGAACTCATGCGTCCCGGCCTCCGGCCCGGCCGTCCTCGCCGAGCTGCTCGCGCACCCAGTCCAGCATCCCCGGCACGGCCGCCTCGATCTGCTCGCGCACCAGCGCGAAATCGGACTGGTCGCCGTAGTACGGGTCCGGCACCGAACGGCCGTCCGCCTCCGGGTCGAAACTGCGCAGCAGCCGCCGCCGATCCGACGGCACCCCCATCCGGGCCAGGTCCCGCTCGTGCCCGGTGTCGAGCGCCACCACCAGGTCGGCGTCGCGATGGTCGGCCCCGATCACCGCGGCGCTGTGCCCGGTCGGATACCCGTGCGCGATCAGCTCCCGATTGGTCCGGTGGTCGGCTTCGTCCCCGACATGCCAGCTGCCGGTGCCGGCGCTGCTCACCCGCACCCGATCCGCCAGTCCCGCGCGCTCGAGATGCGCGGCGAAGATCTTCTCGGCCATCGGGGACCGGCAGATATTGCCGGTGCAGATAAACGTCACATGCAGCTCGCCCACGACAGCCATTCTGGCCGGTAGGCACGGACGGCGGCCACGTAGGGTGGACGGCTGTGCCGGACGACACCGAGTTCCAGGATTTCGACCATGCCAGGCTGCGGCATCACGGAGACGTGGACGCGCGCCCGGGCATGGTGGATTTCGCGGTGAACGTCCAGGGGAGCGCGCCGCCGGAGTGGCTGCGGGAGCGGCTGGCGGGCCGGCTGGCGGAGCTGGGCCGGTACCCGGGCGACGCGGAC
>NZ_JBSGCY010000293.1:0-1684 GCF_053602115.1 Nocardia sp. NPDC004582
GACGCCGCCCGGCGCGGCGACTTCGGGGTGGCGCTGCGCGAACGGTATCGCGCCGTCACCCGCGGTCTGGAACAGCGCGGCATCCTCGACGAAGAGCGGGCCCGCACCGCGCGGGAGACGGCGCGCGCCGCCACCGCGGCGGTCCACGACGCGGGGGAACTGCCCTCGGCGGCACACAGTTTCGACGAGGTCGTCTACGGCGGCCGGTACGCGACCGAATCGGAGTACCGGCAGCTCGAACAGGCCGACCGGTTCTCGAGCGCGCCGCCGCCCAAGGACGGGCCGGTCGAGCTCACCGAGAAACGCAAGGCGCGCAAGACCAAGGCCGCCAAGGACAAACCCGCCCGGGAACGCCGGGAACTGCCGGAGCTGCTGCGGGATTGGCGACTGTGGGCGGCGCTCGCCGCGCTGCTCGCGATCGTCGGACTGGTGTACTCGGTCACCCATCTCGGGCACGCGCCCGCGCCGCCGCACCATCCGGGCACGCCGCCGACGCATCCGCCGAGCCCGAGCCGGGAACCCGATGTGCCGCCGCCGAACTTCGGTGGCGGCGACGACTCCATCTTCGAAAGGCTGCCGGGCCGGCTGGCCTTCGGCGGCCTGCAGTTCCTCATCGCCTGGGTCGCGGTGCTGTGGTGGCGCGGCCGCCGGCGCGGCGCGATCGTGCGGGAACCGCTGCCGGTCGAGGCCCCCGCCCAGGAACTGCTGGCCGGACAGGCCGGGCTGTACCGGAAATCCCGCGATCACGACCATGTGGCCGCCAAACTGCGGGCGGCGGCGCTGCGCCGGCTGCGCCCCGTGCTCGGCGTCACCGCCGACACCCCGGCGGAACTCGTGGTCGGGGCGCTCGCCGCCCGCACCGGCGCGGACCCGGCCGTCCTCCGCGCCACCCTCTACGACCCGGTCACCGACCGGGAGACCCTGGAACTCGTGGCGGCACAACTCGAATGGATCGAAGCGGAGGTCTTGTGACCAACCTGTCCAAGGACGTGGTGGACGCCCACCACGACGGCACCCCGGCGACCGGCGGTCAGGCGCCCACCGCGCAGGACGCGCAGCAGGCGCTGCTGGCCCTGCGCGCCGAGATCGGCAAGGCCGTGGTCGGCAACGACCACGCTGTCATGTTCCTGGTGCTGGCGCTGCTGTGCCGCGGCCACGTGCTGCTGGAAGGCGTTCCGGGCGTGGCCAAGACGCTGCTGGTGCGGGCACTGGCCACGGCGCTGGACCTGGAGCACGCCCGCATCCAGTTCACCCCGGACCTGATGCCCGGCGACGTCACCGGCTCCCAGATCTACGATCCGCACTCGGCCGAGTTCACCTTCCGCCGCGGCCCGGTGTTCACCAACCTGCTGCTGGCCGACGAGATCAACCGCACCCCGCCCAAGACCCAGTCCTCGCTGCTGGAATCGATGGAGGAGCGCCAGGTTTCGGTGGACGGCGTACCGCAGCCGCTGCCGGACCCGTTCGTGGTGGTCGCCACCCAGAACCCGATCGAGCAGGAGGGCACCTATCCGCTGCCGGAGGCGCAGCTGGACCGGTTCCTGTTCAAGGTGGACGTTCAATTGCCCGGGCGCGACGACGAATTCCGCATCCTGCAACGGCATGCCGCCGGCTTCGACCCCCGCGATCTGGCCGCGGCCGGGCTGCGGCCGGTGGCCGGGCCCGCGCACATCGCGGCCGCCCG
>NZ_JBSGCY010000294.1:0-1674 GCF_053602115.1 Nocardia sp. NPDC004582
GGGCCTTGCGGCGCGCCAGGATCTCCGCGCGCCACGCCGTCTTGTCCCGCTCGTCCGTCACGCTCCCACCCTAGGACGGCCGCGCGGTGGCCCGTGCCCGGCCGTGCGCGGTGGCCCGTGCCCGGCTGTGCTCAGCGATCCGCGCGCGGCCGGGTCAGGGTGAACGTGTCGACGACCTTCAGCTCGCTGGTCGGCCCGGTGAGGGCGTAATAGGTGCCCTTGATGGTGGTGTTCCCGCCGGGCAGGCCGGGGTCGACATCGAAAGCGCAGAAGCCGTAAGGATGTTCGGCGTCCTTGAACGCCGACCAGGGCGCGTCCTCGAGCACGTAGACCGGGGCCTTCTTGCCGGTGGCCGGGTCCGCCGCGCCCACGGCGGTGATGACCCGGCACTTGTCGCCCGGGAAGAACAGCTGATTCGACGGTGCGGAGGTGCCGCCGCCCCCGATCACCAGGTGCACGGTGCCCTTGCCGGTGTCGACGAGGTCCTTGCGGGTGTCGGCGGGTTGGGGGGTGAGCGTCTCGGACCCGGTCACGCCGCGCACCGGATGCGAACGCTCGTAATGGTGTTCGTGCCCGCACAGCACCAGGTCGACCTGGTACTTGTCGAAGAGCGGCAGCCAGTCCTGCCGGATGCCCAGGTCCGCGCCGTTGAACTTGTCGGCCGAGGAGATGGCGACCTGGTGCATGAACACCACCACCCAGTCGATGCCACGGTCGGCGCGGGCTTTCGCGAGTTCGCTCTCCAGCCAGCGTTTCTGGGCTCCGCCGGAGTAGCCCTTGACGTAGCTGTTGCCGCCGTCCTGCAGGCAGACGTCGTCGTTGGCGACCGCGATCACCCGCATGCCGCCGACGGTGAACGAGTACCACAGGCCCTGGGCGTGTTCCTCGGCGCCGGCGTCGGGGACGGTGAAGTAGGTCTGGAACGCCTGGTAGCCGATGGGCCCGTTGCCGAGTTCGTTCTCGTGGTTGCCGGGGGCGGGCATCCAGGGCCGGTAGCGGGCCGAGCGAGAGTTGTTGGCCCACCAGTCGTTCCAGGTGCGGACCCGGTCGGTGGACAGGTTGGCGTAGCAGAGGTCGCCGTTGACCAGGTTGAACAGCGGGGCCAGCGATTCCACCGCGGCGGTGATGTCGCCGGCGTACTGGGAGCCGAGGTTGTCGTTGACGGCCTTGCCGTCGACGATCTTGCCGACGGTGGGGGTGCCCTGGTCGCCGAAGCTGGTGAACCGGAACCTGGCGCGCCCGGCGGGCGCGGTGCGAATGGTGCCGAGTTCGGGCGGCGCGCCGTCGTGCCCGGCCGCGTAGACGTAGTCGGTGTCGGGGGACAGGCCGGTGAGCCGGGCGTGGTGGGCCTGGATCTCGATGCCGGACTTGGCATCCCGGTAGGTGCGGGTCCGCGCGGCCACCGCGGTGCCGAATCCGGAGTCGGCGGTGCCGTAGCGCACGGTGGGCGCGGTGACCGATCCGGTGGTATGCCAGGTGACCACGACCTCGCGGGCCGCGTCGGCTCCGAACTGCAGGTGCAGGCCGGAGACCCGGGGCGCGGCCGCCCGGTCGGGAGTGGTGACGAGTTCGGCCGAGCGCGGCCAGGCGGCGCCGTCGGATCCGGCGCTCCGCAGCGCCGCCCTTGGTGAGGCTGAGATGGGCGCCCGCGTCGTGGGTCACCATGGCCTTGAA
>NZ_JBSGCY010000295.1:0-1564 GCF_053602115.1 Nocardia sp. NPDC004582
GCCTCGGGCGCCGGTGATCTGGGCCGGAAGCCGGGTCTGGCAGCCGCGGGGGCCACTGCCGTCGGAGCCGCTGGAGCCGCCGGTGTGGCCGGGCTCGGCCGGCACAGCAGGACGGTCGCCGTGCCGCTGGTCGCCGACACCGAGATGGACACCATGCTCCGCGGGCTGGGTGACGGCGCCGTCCTCGACATCACCTACGGCGAAGCGCTGCAGGGTCTTTCGCCGGTCGTGGTCGGCATCAAGCTGCTGGTCGACGAGAACCTGAGCCCCCGGCTGGCCGAACGGCTGGAGGCCGCCGGGTATGACGTGGCGCACGCGCGCGATATCGGCCTCTCCGGTGGCGACAACCGGCGCGCGCTGGCGCAGGCGAAGTCGAGCGGGCGCGCCCTGGTGACCGCCGAGCGCACCTGTATTCCCGACCTCATCGCGGGCACGTCGGTGCCGAGCGTGGTCCTGCTGGATTCGGTGGATGCCACGGTCGACGACCAGGTGACGGTGCTGAAGCAAGCGCTGCCGCGACTGAATCAGCTGCTGTCCGGTGGCGCCCTGGCGGTGCTGTCGGAGCAGCGGATCCGGGCATGGCGTCTGCCGTCGTCACGCGGATAGCCTCCGGATGGACCGGTGAACCCGCGCGGGCGGGCGCTCGTGCGAGTGGACAGGGTGGCCGGTGCGGGTATGGCGGGAATATCGGCTCGACGGCGGCGGCTATCCTTGGACGGTCATGAAGTCGGCTTTCCCGGGTCCGGTCGGTGCCCAGACGGTCTACCTCGATCACGCGGCGACTACTCCGATGTTCCCGGTCGCGATCGAGGCCATGTGTGCTGCGCTGGGGGTGACGGGCAACGCCTCGTCGCTGCACGGGTCGGGAAGGGCCGCGCGCCGGCTGCTCGAGGAGGCCCGGGAGTCGATCGCGGCGGGGCTGGGGGCGCGGCCCTCGGAGGTGATCTTCACCTCGGGCGGGACCGAGAGCGACAACCTCGCCGTCAAGGGGATCTACTGGGCGCGCCGGGACGCCGATCCGCGGCGGAACCGGATTCTGGTGAGCGCGGTCGAGCATCACGCGGTGCTGGACACCGTCGAGTGGCTCGAACAGCACGAGGGCGCGCGGATCACGTGGCTCGACTGCGATGCCGAGGGCATCGTGTCGCCGCGCACGCTGCGAGCCGCGCTGGCCGCGCACGCCGAGGAGACGGCGCTGGTCAGTGTCATGTGGGCCAATAACGAGGTCGGGACGATTCAGCCGATCCGGGAATTGGCCGCGGTGGCACAGGAGTTCGACGTGCCCATGCACAGCGACGCGGTGCAGGCGGCCGCCCAGCTGCCCATCGATTTCGCGGGCAGCGGGCTGGCGGCGGCCAGTTTCGCCGGGCACAAGGTCGGCGGGCCGCACGGGGTCGGGGTGCTGCTGCTGGGCCGGCAGGTGCCGGCGGTGCCGCTGCTGCACGGCGGCGGGCACGAGCGGGATCTGCGCTCGGGCACCTCGGACGTGCCCGCGGCGGTGAGCCTGGCGGCCGCCCTCCGCGAGACCGTGGCGGGCCTCGAGGTTCGCGCGGTGGAGTTGGAG
>NZ_JBSGCY010000296.1:0-1551 GCF_053602115.1 Nocardia sp. NPDC004582
TCGAGGGCATGGGCGCGGCCCAGTGGGCGCAGCGGGCCCGGCAGGAGCTCGAACTCACCGGCCGCCGGGCCGCGCCGGTCACCGCGCACGGCGAGACCTCGGTGCTGACCGCGCAGGAGCTGCGGGTGGCGCGGCTGGCCGCCCACGGGCTGACCAACCGCGAGATCGGGACCGAGCTGTACCTCAGTCCCCGCACCGTCGGGCACCACCTGTCACGGGTGTTCGGCAAGCTGGGGCTCAGCGGCCGGGCCGACCTGGTGGACGTCGATTTCGACAACGGCATGCGAATCGTGCGGCCGCGCTGAGGCTTCCGGTGAGCGGTCGATGCGGTCAGTCCAGGTCGACAGACTCGCCCCAGTAGCGCGGATCCCAGTTGATCAGGATCATGCCGGCCACGCTGCCCGCGCAGCCGCCGCAGGCGTGCACCTGGATGACGCTGTCCACGTCGGTGTCCCCGGCCAGCACGGCGCGGGTGGACAGCCACACCGCGCGCAGGTGTAAGGCCGCGGGTCTGCCGCAGCGGACGCATTCGGGCAGCGCCTCGTCCGGGTCGTTGCGCCCGATCCGGACCTCCGGGGTGACGGGTGCTCCCGGGCCGAGGGCTGCGTCGAGGAGCGGCGAAAATTCCTTGCGCTCACGGTCTTCCACCTGCGCAGGCTAACTATTTCCGGCGGTGTCCGCACGCCCTGCGACCGAACCGTGTCCTGGGCCCGGCCCGGTGCGGGCCGGAATGTTTAACCGGGGCGCCGCCGGGAATGCAATGGAAAGTGTTTCGGGGATGTCCGAATTGGTGTTCCTATTCGCGCCCGCATTTTAGTCCTGCCGATCCGGAAGAGAATCGGTCATCGTATCGGTCGGTCAATCGGTCGATCCGGAAATGTCCGGAATCGCTTATCCCGTCGCTGATCTCAGCCGCTGGGAAGAACGTGTTTACAGGTTTGTCGGTTGCTTGTAATGCGGGGTACCTTGCGACGTGCGTGAGATCCGGGTGCTGCAGGGGAGGGAACGAGAACAGCACGAACTGTCTCGGGTCCTGACTCGGGCGCGCGCCGGTCACGGCGGGGGAATGCTGCTCTGGGGAGAACCCGGGATCGGGAAAACCGCGCTGCTACGTGATGCCGAACAACGCGCGACCGAATTCCGAGTTCTGCGCCGCGGCGAAAATTCCGCCGAATCCGGAGTGGATTTCGCGGCATTGCGCGAACTGCTCGGCCCGCTCGCCGATCGCGTCCCCACGCTGCCCGGCCCGCAGGCCCGCGCCCTGGCCGCCGCCCTCGGCCACGGTCCCGGTCCGGCGGACCGATTCCTGGTGGGCGCGGCCGTGGTGACGCTGCTGGCGGCGGCGGCCGCGGACCAGCCGGTCCTGCTCCTCGTCGACGACGCCCAGACGCTGGACCTCGCGACCGCCGAGGCCCTCACCTTCGCGTTGCGCCGCCTCGGTGAGGTCCGGGTGGCCCTGCTGGTGGCCCTGCGGGACTGCCCAGCGACCACGGTGTGGCAGTCCCTGCGGGTCCTGCCGATCGCGCCTCCGCGTCGGGCAGCGGCGCGATC
>NZ_JBSGCY010000297.1:0-1434 GCF_053602115.1 Nocardia sp. NPDC004582
CTGAGACGTGATGCGTAGCCGATTGAGGCGAATTCAGTGATCCTATGCTGCCGAGAAAAGCCTCTAGTGAGTTGGTACACGGCCCGTACCCCAAACCGACACAGGTGGTCAGGTAGAGAATACTAAGGCGATCGAGATAACTGTGGTTAAGGAACTCGGCAAAATGCCCCCGTAACTTCGGGAGAAGGGGGACCACGCCTGGTGAAGGGATTTACTCCTGGAGCTGGGTGGGGTCGCAGAGACCAGAGAGAAGCGACTGTTTACTAAAAACACAGGTCCGTGCGAAGTCGTAAGACGATGTATACGGACTGACGCCTGCCCGGTGCCGGAAGGTTAAGAGGACCGGTTAGCGCTTCGGTGCGAAGCTGAGAATTTAAGCCCCGGTAAACGGCGGTGGTAACTATAACCATCCTAAGGTAGCGAAATTCCTTGTCGGGTAAGTTCCGACCTGCACGAATGGCGTAACGACTTCTCTGCTGTCTCAACCACAGACTCGGCGAAATTGCAGTACGAGTAAAGATGCTCGTTACGCGCGGCAGGACGAAAAGACCCCGGGACCTTCACTATAGCTTGGTATTGGTGTTCGGTACGGTTTGTGTAGGATAGGTGGGAGACTGTGAAGCGGGCACGCCAGTGTTCGTGGAGTCATCGTTGAAATACCACTCTGATCGTATTGGACCTCTAACCTCGGACCCTGATCGGGTTCAGGGACAGTGCCTGGTGGGTAGTTTAACTGGGGCGGTTGCCTCCCAAAATGTAACGGAGGCGCCCAAAGGTTCCCTCAGCCTGGTTGGCAATCAGGTGTTGAGTGCAAGTGCACAAGGGAGCTTGACTGTGAGACCGACAGGTCGAGCAGGGACGAAAGTCGGGACTAGTGATCCGGCACCGGCAAGTGGAAGCGGTGTCGCTCAACGGATAAAAGGTACCCCGGGGATAACAGGCTGATCTTCCCCAAGAGTCCATATCGACGGGATGGTTTGGCACCTCGATGTCGGCTCGTCGCATCCTGGGGCTGGAGTAGGTCCCAAGGGTTGGGCTGTTCGCCCATTAAAGCGGCACGCGAGCTGGGTTTAGAACGTCGTGAGACAGTTCGGTCTCTATCCGCCGCGCGCGTTAGAAACTTGAGGAAGGCTGTCCCTAGTACGAGAGGACCGGGACGGACGAACCTCTGGTGTGCCAGTTGTTCCGCCAGGAGCACGGCTGGTTGGCCACGTTCGGAAGGGATAACCGCTGAAAGCATCTAAGCGGGAAGCCTGTTCCAAGATGAGGTTTCTCACCCCCTCGAGGGGGTAAGGCCCCCAACAGACCATTGGGTTGATAGGCCAGAACTGGAAGTCTGGTAACAGATGTAGGTGACTGGTACTAATAGGCCGAGGACTTACCAACAAAGAAGCTACGCGTCCACTGTGCAGTATCTGAAACAACACACAGATA
>NZ_JBSGCY010000298.1:0-1415 GCF_053602115.1 Nocardia sp. NPDC004582
GTGCCACTTGCGGAGACCCGGTCGTCAGCTTGTCGTCGGTTCAGGGCAGGGTCGTTAAATAGCCGCTTATGTCTATTGCTGGTTTACCGGTTTATTGACTACCGGAAGCAGTGTGACCGTGTGCTTCTCAAATGCCTGAGGTTTCAGCAAAAAACCCCTCAAGACCCGTTTAGAGGCCCCAAGGGGTTATGCTAGTTATTGCTCAGCGGTGGCAGCAGCCTAGGTTAATTAAGCTGCGCTAGTAGACGAGTCCATGTGCTGGCGTTCAAATTTCGCAGCAGCGGTTTCTTTACCAGACTCGAGTACTTACTTAAATGTTATCAGAGCTGGCGCGGGACGAGGAGGGTGTCGGTGACTCCCCCGGGCACGAACGCCTGGGCGCCGGTGCCGCCGCCCTTCTCCGGGGAGATCATCTGCCGCTCCAGCAGCTTGCGGAACTCCGGGTCGCGGTGCGGCAGGTTGCGCAGCTCCTCCCACGCCTCGTACGAGGCCAGGTGGATCAGCATGTGCAGCCGGTCCATCGCGCCGAAGGTCTCTTCGTACAGGTACGCGGTGACCTTGCCCCGCAGGTGCTCGTTGACGTAGTTCTGCCAGGCGAAGGCGTAGTACCGCGCCTCCTTGCGGGTGGGGTACCGGGCGTAGGCGACGCGGTGCACCATCAGCGGGGCGTTGGCGGAGTTGAGCTGCTCCTCCCGCGGCACGGCGGTCTGCCGCCAGGCCTCCGGCACCCACGCCTCGTGCTCCTCGTCGTGGCTGTAGTCGAGGCCGTGCTGCGGGACCAGGATGTGTTCGGTGATGGAGCCCTGCTCGACGGCGCTGCCCCAGCTGCCGAAGCCGCCGTCGTCGGAGACCACGCCGTCCTCCAGGAGGACCCGGGTGGTCTCGTCGTGGTCGACCATCTCCAGGCTGGCGGCGTAGTCGAGCGGGCTCTTCATGTTGATGAACCAGTGGTGCTTGGCCTGGTCGCCGAAGGCCTTCTGGAAGAAGAAGAACGTCATGCCGTTGAGGTCGGCCTTGTTCATGTGCTTGAGGACTTCGCCGACGAAATTCAGGCCCTCTTGTTCGTGCCCCGGCTTGAAATGGGCATAACGCGAGATGATGAATCCCGCATTACCCGAGTGCAGCGACTGGAAATAGAGGTTTTCGTCCCCCGGATCCTGGCTGTGGTGATGATGGTGATGGCTGCTGCCCATGGTATATCTCCTTATTAAAGTTAAACAAAATTATTTCTACAGGGGAATTGTTATCCGCTCACAATTCCCCTATAGTGAGTCGTATTAATTTCCTAATGCAGGAGTCGCATAAGGGAGAGCGTCGAGATCCCGGACACCATCGAATGGCGCAAAACCTTTCGCGGTATGGCATGATAGCGCCCGGAAGAGAGTCAATTCAGGGTGGTGAATGTGAAACCAGTA
>NZ_JBSGCY010000299.1:0-1372 GCF_053602115.1 Nocardia sp. NPDC004582
CCTGCGCCACCTTCTTCCGGCACCCGCACCGGGTGCCGCCGAACCGTCCCGGCGTGGTGGTCGCGCCCGCCGACGGCGAGGTCGCCCTGGTCGACACCGCGGTGCCCCCGGCCGAGCTCGGCCTGGGTGACGCCCCGCTGCCGCGGGTGAGCATCTTCCTGTCGGTGCTGGACGTGCACGTGCAGCGGGTGCCGGTGAGCGGCCTGGTGGAGCAGATCGCCTACCAGAAGGGCCAGTTCCTCTCGGCCGACCTGCCCGAGGCCAGCGACCGCAACGAGCGCAACAGCATGGTCATCGAGACCGAGTCCGGCCAGCGGATCGTGGTGGTGCAGATCGCCGGCCTGCTGGCCCGCCGCATCGTGTGCGAGGCCAAGGCCGGCGACAAGCTGAGCATCGGCGACACCTACGGCCTGATCCGCTTCGGGTCGCGCGTGGACACCTACTTCCCGGCCGGGACCAAGCCCCTGGTCACTCCCGGGCAGCGCACCATCGGTGCGGAAACGGTACTGGCCGAACTGGATTCATGATGGAGCAACTCGCGCCCGCGCCGCATACGCGCCGCCGCAACCGCACCATCCGGCTGCTGCCCAGCATGATCACCGTGCTCGGCCTGTGCTCGGGCCTGTCGGCGGTGAAGTTCGCCATCCAGGGGCAACTGGGGTTCGCGCTCGCGCTGGTGGGCGCGGCCGCGGTGTTCGACATGCTGGACGGCCGGATCGCCCGCATGCTGGACGCCACCTCCAAGATGGGCGCGGAACTGGATTCGCTGTCGGACGCCATCGCGTTCGGCGTCACGCCCGCCCTGGTGCTGTACGTGACCTTCCTGCACGCCGACAGCATCGGCTGGGTGCTGGCCTTGATGTTCGCGGTCTGCATGGTGCTGCGGCTGGCCCGGTTCAACACCCTGATGGACGACGACAACCGCCCGGACTGGCAGCGGGAGTACTTCGTCGGGGTGCCCGCACCCGCGGGCGCGCTGATCGTGCTGACGCCCATCGCGCTGTCGGAGCAGTTCGGTGACGGCTGGTGGGTGAGCTTCCCGGTGGTGGCGGTGTGGACCGTGCTGACCGGTCTGCTGTGCGTGAGCACGCTGCCGACGCTGGCCGTCAAGTCGGTGTCGGTGGCCCCGCGGACCGCGCCGATCCTGCTGGTGCTGGTCGCCCTGGCCGCCGCGCTGCTGGTCACCTACCCGCTGATCCTCATGATGGCGCTGGTGGTGCTGTACCTGGGCCACATCCCGTTCGCGGTGCACTCCGCGCGCTGGGTGGCCGCGCGGCCGGAGACCTGGAACCACAAGCCCGCCGAGCGCCGCGCCCAGCGCAAGGCGCAGCGCCGGGAGCGGCCGCTGGCCGGTCGGGTGCCGCGGGTCTCG
>NZ_JBSGCY010000300.1:0-1317 GCF_053602115.1 Nocardia sp. NPDC004582
TGGAGCTTGGCCCGGGCGGTGGCCGGGGCCGCCGAGGTGGCGGCCGGAGGCGGCGGTGGCGCGGGCGGCAGCTCGTGCGGCAGCGGCTCCAGTTGCGGCAGCAGCGGAAGTAGTTGCAGCAGTGGCGGAAGCAGCTGCGGCAGCAGCTGTGGCGGCGGAGGCTGCGGCGGATGACCGGATCACCGCTTCCCGAGGGCGCGCTGGGCATCGGCTGGCGGCGCGAGATCTGCGGCATCGTCGGTGCGCTGGACGGTATCGGCTTCTGTGAGGTCATCGCGGAAACCTTGGCGCCGAACGGTTCCGGACGCAGGCGCGGCCGCGGTTCCGGGGCCGTGGTGCCGGAGGAACTCGCCGAGCTGGTGGCGCACGGGATACCGGCTGTGCCGCATGGCGTTTCGCTCTCCCTGGGCGGCGCGGAAGCCGTGGACGACCACCGGGTCGCGCAGCTCGCCGACTGCGCGCGGGCCCTGGGCTCGCCGCTGGTGAGCGAGCACATCGCCTTCGTGCGCGCGGGCGGACTGGAAGCCGGTCACCTGCTGCCGGTGCCGCGCACCCGGGAAGCGTTGGATGCCTTGGAACGCAATATCTTCCGCGCGAGCAGGCAGCTGGACGTGCCGCTCGCGGTGGAGAACATCGCGGCCTTGTTCGAATGGCCGGACGCCGACTACACCGAGGCGGAGTTCCTGCAGGAACTGGTCGAACGCACCGGCGTCTATCTGCTGCTCGATATCGCGAATGTCTATGCCAATGCCCGTAATACGTCACGTGACCCGCTGACCGAGCTGTTGCGGTTACCCGCCGAACGGGTCGCCTACTGCCATATCGCGGGCGGCCACGAGTCGGACGGACGCTATATCGACACGCACGTGCACAGCGTCCCCGCCGAGGTCTTGGACCTGGTGGCCGAGTTCGCCACCGGGCGATCGGTCCCGCTCATGCTGGAACGCGACGGAAACTATCCGCCCGCGACCGAACTCGCCGCCGAACTGAACGCCATCGCCGCGGCGTCCGGCCGCGCGCCCGTCACCCTGCGCCCGGAGGCGATTCCGGCATGACCATCGAATCCGAGCGCGCCACGGGCACACTCGCCGAACAGCAGGCCGCGATCGTGCGGGCCCTGGTCGCCGGGGACCCGGCGCCGCCCGGCTTCGACACCGGAGACCTGGCGGCCACCGCGCACGGCCTGCTGCACAAGCGGGCCGACGAGGTGGCCCGGCGCTTCCCGGGACTGGCCGTCGCCGCCGGACCCGACTTCCGCGCGCGGTATCTGGAGTGGGCGCGCACCCGCCCGAAGACCAGCACCCCCGAGGACGCGGC
>NZ_JBSGCY010000301.1:0-1289 GCF_053602115.1 Nocardia sp. NPDC004582
GAGCATATTGAAGAAGCGGTTCATATACGGGTCGAGACCGGTGGGGCCGATGTAGCGGGTGGCGGCGGTGTGGGCAACGGGAGCAGCAGCATTCGGGGCGGCACCGCCCCGACTCGCTACGACGTCACCGTCGACTCCCGCGCCGCCCGGCTGCAGGACGCGCTCGGGGCCGTGGCGTGGACCGCGCTCAACCCGCAGCCCGGCCGCCCGCGCTCCGCGCTGCTGGTGCCGCCGCAACAGTGGGGAGCCAACCGGGACGAGGCCACCTCCGTCCTCGCCCTGCTGGACCTGCAGCTGCGCAACAACCTCGCCACCCCGCGACCGCTCACCGAACTGCTTGCGCAGCAGCCCGATCCGCAGCCCTACACGCTCGACTACCTCGAGCAGGCCGCCGACGACGCGGTGCCCGCGCACTACGCCGAACCCGTGCACCAGCAGGGCCAGCGCATCACCGAACTGATGAGCGCGCTGGTGGACGTGCCGCAGCAGGAACTCAGCCCGCGCGCCTTCCTCACCCCGCTGCGCGACGACCTGATCCGGGTGCTGTCGCTGACCGACCGCCGGTCCGGGGGCGCCGCCGCCGACACCAATGCCCAGCGGCGGCTGGACCAGACCACCAAAACCATCAACAACCTGTACGGATCGGTGACGGTGCTGCCGCCCGGCGGCGTCTACACCCTCGCCTCCGAACAGAGCCCGCTGCTGCTGGTCGCCCGCAACGACCTGCCGGTGGCCATCCGGGTGCGCTTCAAGATCGACGCACCCACCGAGACGAACATCACCGATATCGGCGAGCAGCAACTGCCCGCCAAGGGAAACCGGTCCTTCCAGATCCCCACCGAGGTCTCCGACAGCCGAAACCTGGCCATTCCCATCGGGCTTACCACACCCGACGGCGTGCCGCTCGGCAACGCGGTCTCGGTATCGGTGCGATCCAACGCCTACGGTCAGGTGTTGGCGATAATTACGGCGAGCGCCTGCGCACTACTGCTCCTGCTGGTCGGTCGCCGGCTCTGGCACCGCTTCCGCGGACAGTCCGATCCGGCCGACGAGGAGGGGTTCGACGCCGGCGCCGCCCCCGGTCCCGAGCAGGACGGCCGCGGGCGCAAGCGGGACATGAAACGACAGGAGGCACGGTGAGCGAGTACGGCGGGCCACGCTCATCCGGCCGACCGGAGGACTCATCGGACCGGGCCGCGGGCCACCCCGGGTACCACGAAGGACCGGGCGGGCGGCCGGACGGGCCCGACGGGCCGCCGCAGGCGCGCCGCGCACCCTCCGCGCCGTGG
>NZ_JBSGCY010000302.1:0-1228 GCF_053602115.1 Nocardia sp. NPDC004582
GCCGATCATCATGCGCTCCTGCTCGGTGAGGCTGCGCTTGCCGGTGACCCGGGTCAGCTCCTCCTCGGAGGACGCGCCGATCACCCAGGTGTCGCACCGGTCCATCAACCCGCGCGCCTTGGCGCGGTCGGTCTCCGTCGGCAGCGCCTCGACGTCCAGCAAGCTGTGCGTGACGTAGATCGTCACATCGTTCGTGGTCCTGTTCAGACGGCTGATGGCGTCCATCGCGTCCACCAGGCCCGGGCCGCTGCGCAGGGCCCGCCACATCTCGTCCATCGGCAGGACGAGGGAACGGTCCATCAGGCCGATGCTGCGGGCGGAGTCGATCGCGGAGTAGGTGTACGCCCACGTGGCGATCATGCCCGCGCTGACCACGTCATTTCCGCGGGCCCGCAGGGCGGAGATGTCCACGGACACGGCGGGCGCCGAGATGTGCAGGGGGGTGGTCGTCGGGCCGTCGAAGAGACCCTTCAACGGGCCCCCGATCAAGTTGTCCAGCCCGGCGACGACTTCCCTCGTCAGGTCCCGGTACCGGTCGTCCTCGGCGGAGAGTTTGGTCCGCAGCGCCTCGGGCGCGTCCCGCAGCACCTGCACGACGTCGCCGACCACCGGGTCGCTCCCCGACGACTGGGCAGCAGAAGCGACGTGGACGGCCGTGTCCAACGCCGAGCGCTCGATCGCGTTCGGGGCCTTGCCGAGTCCGTGCTTGGTCGACAGCAGGGCGACCAGCGTCTCCAACCGGCGCCCGTTGAGGACGTCCAACAGGGCATCGCGCTGCTTCACCGGCAGCGACTGCGCACGCCCCTTGAGCGGCCCAGAGTCCAAGGGGTTGAGACGGCCGATGCCGTCGCCGATCCGGACCACCGACCCGCCGAGTTCGCGGACCATGTCGCTGTA
This sequence comes from Nocardia sp. NPDC004582, assembly GCF_053602115.1. Lineage (NCBI taxonomy): Bacteria > Bacillati > Actinomycetota > Actinomycetes > Mycobacteriales > Nocardiaceae > Nocardia > Nocardia sp. NPDC004582. Next base: position 898 of record NZ_JBSGCY010000302.1, read on the forward strand.
CTCGCCCTTGACGTCCCCGGGCACGCACGTCATGAACCCGAGCGCCGAGTAGACCATGCACACGCGCTTGACCAGCGCCGACTTACCCGCGCCCGGCTGGGACATGACCCAGACGCCGGGATTGGTCGTGAGCTTGCCGGTCCAGCCCGACGGGTCGATGCACACCAACTCGCCGGTGAGCACATCCCGGCCGACCGGCACCCCGCGCGGCGGGAGACCGCTGCCCAGGAGGAAGGGGTAGTTGCCGCCCGCCTGGCTGGTCGGACCGGTGTAGATGGTGCCGGTGTCCTCGACGGGCACGCGGCCACTGAACCGGCCGCCCCACCCCAAC
>NZ_JBSGCY010000304.1:0-1183 GCF_053602115.1 Nocardia sp. NPDC004582
TTTGGGGTACGGGCCGTGTACCAACTCACTAGAGGCTTTTCTCGGCAGCATAGGATCACTGAATTCGCCTCAATCGGCTACGCATCACGTCTCAGCCTCATGGGATACGGATTTGCCTATATCCCGGCCTACACGCTTACACCAGGTATTCCATCACCTGGCCCAGCTACCTTCCTGCGTCACCCCATCGCTTGACTACTACACCCAGGGTCCCGTGCAGCAATCCTCCCTCTCGCCCGAAGGCTTGATAAGAGAACATTTGGACGGTTAGCACAGATGATTCGCCATTGGGCGCGGATACACGGGTACGGGAATATCAACCCGTTGTCCATCGACTACGCCTGTCGGCCTCGCCTTAGGTCCCGACTCACCCTGGGCGGATTAACCTGGCCCAGGAACCCTTGGTCATTCGGCGGACGAGTTTCTCACTCGTCTTTCGCTACTCATGCCTGCATTCTCACTCGCGCAGCCTCCACGGCTGGATCACTCCGCCGCTTCCCTGGCTACACGACGCTCCCCTACCCATCCCAGCTCCTGGCTCGAAAGCAAGATTAATGCTGGAATGCCGCGGCTTCGGCGGTGTACTTGAGCCCCGCTACATTGTCGGCGCAGAATCACTTGACCAGTGAGCTATTACGCACTCTTTCAAGGGTGGCTGCTTCTAAGCCAACCTCCTGGTTGTCTTCGCGACTCCACATCCTTTTCCACTTAGTACACGCTTAGGGGCCTTAGCCGGCGATCTGGGCTGTTTCCCTCTCGACTATGAAGCTTATCCCCCACAGTCTCACTGCCGCGCTCTCACTCACCGGCATTCGGAGTTTGGCTGACTTCGGTAAGCTTGTGGGCCCCCTAGGCCATCCAGTAGCTCTACCTCCGGTGAGAAACACGCGACGCTGCACCTAAATGCATTTCGGGGAGAACCAGCTATCACGGAGTTTGATTGGCCTTTCACCCCTACCCACAGCTCATCCCCTCAGTTTTCAACCTAAGTGGGTTCGGGCCTCCACGACGTCTTACCGTCGCTTCACCCTGGCCATGGGTAGATCACTCCGCTTCGGGTCCATAGTGTGCGACTCAGGGCGCCCTATTCGGACTCGCTTTCGCTACGGCTCCCCCACACGGGTTAACCTTGCCACACACCGATGACTCGCAGGCTCATTCTTCAAAAGGCACGCCATCACCT
>NZ_JBSGCY010000305.1:0-1170 GCF_053602115.1 Nocardia sp. NPDC004582
GTGCGCGCCCAGCGCCTTGCCGCCCGGCCCGCGAACGCCGGGCTCCCAGCCGCCTGGCGTGCCGGGCCGTCCATGGGAGTGTTTGGGCCGCAGACCGATTCGGTGCAGACCATCGAGTAGCGCGTCCGTCAGCGGGCCACGTCCGTGAACGCGCACCGAACGCAGCCGGATGCGCGGTTCGGTCGGGGCGAGCAGGTCGGCGGCCGCGAGCTGCTCGAGCAGCGACCGTGTGCCCTCGACCGGAAACCCCAATTCCCGGGCCTGCCAGAGGATCTCGGCTTCGGAGCGCGACCCGTCCAGCAGCCGCACCAGCGCGGGCACCGCCGCGGACGGCCCCGGTGGCCGCAGGATGACCGCGTGCTCGGGACTCCAACCCAGCTGTACCGAGCCATCGGGCCGCAGCAGCACCGCGATTCGCGGATGCAGCATGGGTCCGCGGGTGAACCCGCCCGCCCGTGGTCGGGGCGTCGTCGTTCGCGATGCTGCCGCTCCTGCCCGTGAGGGAGCTGCCGTTGCCGTGCACGGGACAGCTGGCGCTACCCCTCGCGGGGGAGCAGCCGTTGCCGCTCGTGGAGGAGCGGCCGATGCGGTTCGCGGGGGAGCCGGCGTGGTTCGCGGGGGAGCCGGCGTGGTTGGTGGGGCAGCCGGTGTGGTTGGTGGGGCAGCCGGTGTGGTTGGTGGGGCAGCCGGTGTGGTTGGTGGGGAGGTTACTGCCGTCATAGCGTCAGTTTGCGTGACCCCGACAACGCGGAAACCCGCGAAAACGCTTGTTCATCAGCGCTTTCGCGGGTTATCCACAACTCTTACTTCGGGTCTTCCCCATCCGGGGTCCCGGCTTCGGCGTCCCCGCCTCGGGCCTCTTTCTCGGCCCGTTCGCGCGCCTCGGTCTCGGCCAGCTGCGCCAGCGGATCGTCGAAGACGCCGGCTTCGCCGCCGCCCAGTACCGAGTCGATGAAGCCCGCGGGGGAGTCCAGGTCCGAGGAGTCGGGCAGCAGGTCCGGGTGCGCCCAGACGCCGTCGCGTCGCTCCAGCCCGGTGTCGTCGGTCAGCCGCCGCCACAGCGCGGCGGCCTCGCGTACCTTGCGCGGCCGCAGTTCCAGGCCGACCAGGGTCGCGAAGGTCTGCTCGGCCGGGCCGCCGGTGGCGCGGCGGCGGCGCAGCGTCTCGGCC
>NZ_JBSGCY010000306.1:0-1143 GCF_053602115.1 Nocardia sp. NPDC004582
GGGGTGGTCGCGGCTCTATCGGCGGGGCCCGGCCGTTGTTCTGTTTGAAGAAGATTTTGGTGTCCGTGCGCGGCAGGGCGCGGTCCTCGTACAGCAGACTCCCGGCGTGGCGGGGTCCTCGCATACGATGGCCGTTGCTCAGCAAGTCACATGGAAACCGACCGTCCCAGGCCCGACCGGCAAGGAGACCAACCCCCGTGTCCGTCCTCTCGAAGCTCATGCGTGCAGGCGAAGGCAAGATCCTGCGCAAGCTGCACCGCATCGCGGACCAGGTCAACTCCATCGAAGAGGACTTCGTCGACCTCTCCGACGCCGAGCTGCGGGCCCTCACCGATGAGTACAAGCAGCGGTACGCCGATGGTGAGAGTCTGGACGACCTGTTGCCCGAGGCGTTCGCGACGGTGCGTGAAGGCGCCAAGCGCGCGCTCGGCCAGCGCCACTACGACGTGCAGATCATGGGTGGCGCGGCCCTGCACCTCGGTTATGTGGCCGAGATGAAGACCGGTGAGGGCAAGACCCTCGTCGGCACGCTGCCCGCTTATCTGAACGCGCTGTCCGGCAAGGGCGTCCACCTGATCACGGTGAACGACTACCTGGCCGAGCGCGACTCCGAGATGATGGGCCGCGTCCACAAGTTCCTGGGTCTGAGCGTCGGCTGCATCCTGGCCAACATGACGCCGGCCCAGCGCCGCGAGCAGTACGCGTGCGACATCACGTACGGCACGAACAACGAGTTCGGTTTCGACTACCTGCGCGACAACATGGCGTGGTCGAAGGACGAGCTGGTGCAGCGCGGCCACAACTTCGCCATCGTCGACGAGGTCGACTCGATCCTGGTCGACGAGGCGCGTACGCCGTTGATCATCTCGGGTCCGGCGGACCAGGCGACCAAGTGGTACGGCGACTTCGCGAAGCTGGTGACGCGCCTGAAGAAGGGCGAGCCCGGCAACCCGCTGAAGGGCATCGAGGAGACCGGCGACTACGAGGTCGACGAGAAGAAGCGCACGGTCGCCATCCACGAGGCCGGTGTCAGCAAGGTCGAGGACTGGCTGGGCATCGACAACCTCTACGAGTCGGTGAACACGCCTCTGGTGGGCTACCTGAACAACGCCATCAAGGCGAAGGAGCTCTTCAAGAAGGACA
>NZ_JBSGCY010000307.1:0-1133 GCF_053602115.1 Nocardia sp. NPDC004582
CGGCCAGGCGCACATCAAGAGCACGTTCAACAACACGATCGTGTCCATCACGGACCCGGCCGGCAACGTGATCTCGTGGGCCTCCGCGGGCCACGTCGGCTTCAAGGGCTCCCGCAAGTCCACGCCGTTCGCCGCGCAGATGGCTGCCGAGTCGGCCGCCCGCCGCGCGCAGGAGCACGGCATGCGCAAGGTTGACGTCTTCGTGAAGGGCCCCGGCTCCGGCCGTGAGACCGCGATCCGCTCGCTCCAGGCGACCGGGCTCGAGGTCGGCTCCATCCAGGACGTCACCCCCACCCCGCACAACGGCTGCCGTCCGCCGAAGCGTCGCCGCGTCTGACGCACGCTTGACTGAGGTTCGGGCGGTACGGCTCCTTCGAGGCGTGCCGCCCGTACCCTTGCAGTACCAGTAGGACGTCAAATAGCGGGCGTCCCTGACTGAAGGAAACGAAACATGCTGATCGCTCAGCGTCCCTCGTTGACCGAAGAGGTCGTCGACGAGTTCCGCTCCCGGTTCGTGATCGAGCCGCTGGAGCCGGGCTTCGGCTACACCCTCGGCAACTCCCTCCGCCGGACCCTCCTCTCCTCGATCCCGGGTGCCGCTGTCACCAGCATCCGCATCGACGGCGTCCTGCACGAGTTCACCACCGTGCCGGGCGTCAAGGAGGACGTCACCGACCTGATCCTCAACATCAAGCAGCTCGTCGTCTCCTCGGAGCACGACGAGCCGGTCGTGATGTACCTGCGCAAGCAGGGCCCGGGTCTGGTCACCGCCGCCGACATCGCGCCCCCGGCCGGTGTCGAGGTGCACAACCCCGACCTCGTCCTCGCCACGCTCAACGGCAAGGGCAAGCTGGAGATGGAGCTGACGGTCGAGCGCGGCCGCGGTTACGTCTCCGCCGTGCAGAACAAGCAGGTCGGTCAGGAGATCGGGCGCATCCCGGTCGACTCGATCTACTCGCCGGTTCTCAAGGTCACGTACAAGGTCGAGGCCACGCGTGTCGAGCAGCGCACCGACTTCGACAAGCTGATCGTCGACGTCGAGACCAAGCAGGCGATGCGTCCCCGTGACGCCATGGCCTCCGCCGGTAAGACGCTGGTCGAGCTGTTCGGTCTCGCCCGCGAGCTGAACATCG
>NZ_JBSGCY010000308.1:0-1115 GCF_053602115.1 Nocardia sp. NPDC004582
TCAGAATCGGCGCCGCTGATCACCGCAGAAATCGCCGGAGTCTGATGGATCGGAACACCGCAATAGGGGCTTTGCCACTGGGCCACGCGATTTCGAGCACCGCGCCCGGGCGGATGCCGATCTTCGCGCCCAGGAAGGCCTGGGTGTCGCCGGAGGGGATGAAGCAGATGTCGTGGCTGTCGGGCTTGTTGGCGACGGCCAGCCCGCGCTCGGCGGCCTCGGCGCGGATCCGCGGCTTCGGGGTGTCGCCGACCGGGAACATGGCGCGCGACAACTGGTCCGCGGTCAGCACCGCCAGCACGTAGGACTGATCCTTGTCCGCGTCCACGGCCCGGCGCAGCACGCCGTCCTCGAGGCGGGCGTAGTGCCCGGTGACGACGGCGTCGAAGCCGAGGGCGGCCGCGCGGTCGGCCAGCGCCGAGAACTTGATCTTCTCGTTGCAGCGCAGGCACGGGTTGGGGGTCTCACCGGCGGCGTAGGCGGCGACGAAGTCGTCGATCACGTCCTCCTTGAACCGGTCGGCGAAATCCCAGACGTAGAACGGGATTCCGAGCACGTCGGCCGCGCGCCGGGCGTCGCCGGCGTCCTCCTTCGAGCAGCAACCGCGCGAACCGGTGCGTAGCGTGCCCGGGCTCGCCGACAGCGCCAGGTGCACGCCGACCACCTCGTGTCCGGCGTCCACCGCACGGGCGGCCGCCACGGCGGAATCCACGCCACCACTCATCGCGGCAAGTACTCGCATCTAGAAGCCTCCCTTCGCTCCGGCCAGTCCGGCCGCCTTCGCCCGCTCCACCACCTGCGGCAGCGCGGCCAGCAGGGCATCGATATCGGCGTCGGTCGAATCGTGTCCCAATGAGAATCGCAGAGATCCGCGCGCGCGACCCGGTTCCACGCCCATGGCGAGCAGCACATGGGAGGGTCCGGCGACTCCGGCATTGCACGCGGATCCGGTCGAGCATTCGATCCCGGCGGCGTCGAGCAGCATCAGCAGCGAGTCGCCCTCGCAGCCGGGGAACGTGAAGTGGGCGTTGCCCGGCAGCCGCAGCCCGCCGGTCGCGCCGTCGTGCGCCACGCTGTGCGCCGGGTCCGGGCCGTTGAGCAGCGCGTCCGGCACC
>NZ_JBSGCY010000309.1:0-1046 GCF_053602115.1 Nocardia sp. NPDC004582
TCGGCATCCTCGCGGGGCTCAGTCCCGCTGGCCGGTTCGGGGGTCTGGATCACGCGCCACCAGCTCAGCACCTCCGCCGGCGGCGCGGTGTCCTGGAGAATGCGGAGTTTGGCCGCGCCCGCCAGCGGCGCGATGCCCGGATATCCGTACAGCCGAGCGGTTTCCAGCGCGTCGTCGGCGGCGGCGAGCGCATCGTCGTAGCGGCCGAGCTTGGCCAGCGAGTAGGCGTGGACCGCGTGCAACTCCGGCAGCATGAAGCTGCGGCCGCGCCGCCGGCTCACCCCGATGGCGCGTTCGATATGCGCGAGCCCGGTGCGCTGATCGTCGAGGAAGTACGCCATCCAGCCCAGCGCCGCGACCGCGTGCACGACCTCGAGCAGCCGAGTGTCGGTGAGCTGCGCGAACTCTCGTTCCGCGACCCGATAGTCCGCACGCGCCGCGCTCAGGTCCAGCCCGTTGAGCTGCCCCATACTGCGCAATGTCCGAGCCGCCGCCCCGATCGCCGGATCCCGCACGGCCCCCGATGCGAACAACCCCCGGATCCGAATCTCCGCCTCCCGCTCGCGGTCGTCCTGCGACTCCAGGACCGCCAGCTCCAGCTGGACGGCCCCACTCTCACCCGGATCCAGCCGTCCGGCCGCCCGCGCCAGCAGCTGCCGTGCGCTGTCGATCCGGCCCAGGATCCGCTCACACCGCGCGTACAGCAATACCGCCTCGCTGCCTCCGGAGCGTTCGCACCCGGCCGAGTCTGTCTGGACCGCAGCGGAATCCAGTAGCGGTTCGAGCACCTCCCGCGCCCGTTCGACGGAACCGGACAACAGCAGCGCCCGCCCCCACAGCAGTCGGTGTGGGCGGGCGGGGTGATCGGGGGAGAGGCGCAGGGCTGTCTCGATCCAGCGGGCGCTGGTCGCGGGGGCGGTGGCGAGGGCTTGTTCGGCGGCGCGGATCAGTTCGGCGGCGGCCAAGGCGTCGCGGCCGCCGAAGGCGTGTTCGAGGTGGCGGGCGCGGGCCAGGAGTGGGGCGTCCACGGCGCGGAGGAAGCGGGC
>NZ_JBSGCY010000310.1:0-1044 GCF_053602115.1 Nocardia sp. NPDC004582
GCACCTGGTTCGCCATGCACCAGTGGCTGGTGACCGAGGGCGACCCGGTCACCCTGCTCGAGGACCGCGGCCGTACCGTCCCGGAGACGGCCAAGAGCCGGGCGGGCGAACGCCTCGGTGGCTCGGGCGAAGGCGGTCGAGGCCGAGCGGTTGCGGGTGGCGCGGGTGGCTGCGGTGCTGGGCGAGCGGGCCACGGTAGCGCGGGTCGCGGCGCTCGCGGACCGGCGGATCGGCGAGATCCGCGCGGTCGCCGCGGAATTGGCGCGCGCCGGGCTGATCCTCGGCGACTGCCGCCCGCACCCGGACATGGCGGCTCTGGTGCTGCGCGAACTGCCCGCCGAGGAGCGCCGCGCGCTGCACGCGGCCGCCGCCGAACTGCTGTGCCGGGAAGGCTTTCCGGCGGCCACGGTGGCCGCGCACCTGGTGGAGGCGGGCGACGCGCGCGGGTCGTGGGCGGCGCAGGTGCTCCTCGAAGTCGCCGATCGGGCCTTCGACGCCGACGAACTCGACAGCGCCGGAACCTATCTGGAGCTGGCCTACCGGGCCAGCCGCCGCGCCGACGAACGGGCGGGCATCGCGACCCGGCTGGTGGCGGTGGAATGGCGGATCAACCCGTCCGGGCGCACCCGCAACTTCGGACGGCTCAAGGCGGCCCTGCGCACCGGGCGGGTGCCGTGCCCGGACCTACCCACGACCGTGCTGCAGATGCTGTGGCACGGTCACATCCTGCACGCCGACCACGCCCTGCTGCGCCTGCGGCGGGAGGCGGACGCCACGCTGGGTGATCGGCTCGAATTCCTCGGCGCGTGGCTGCGATACACGCATCCGGTCCAGGCCCAACGACACTCCTGGCTGCTCGCCGCGCCGAGCTTCGAGCCGAAGCCGGGCTCCCACGCACTCGCCATCGCACGCCGTGGCGCGCCTTCGGGCGGACACGCCGATCCCGCTGCCACCGATCTCGCCGCCGCCTATCCGGCTGCCGCCGATCCCGCCGCTGCCGATCCTGCCGCCGCCCATTCCGCCGGCGGCGCGCCCGCCGCGAAG
>NZ_JBSGCY010000311.1:0-1013 GCF_053602115.1 Nocardia sp. NPDC004582
GTCACGGCGCCCCCCCCAAGATGCTGCCGACGAGCCCGGCCGGTGCCCTGCGCAATCGGCGCGAGAGCAGGGAGGCGGGTGGAGGCGCGCGCCTGTCCGGGCGGCTGGGTGGGGAGGCTCTGCCGGCATGGATGACGGTTTGGAGCGCCTCCGAGTCCCGGCCTGTCGTGGCGGCTGCCGCCGCGGTGTCGGGCAGCACAGTCGGTCCGTCTTGCCCGCTCGTGTGCGAACCCTCTGCACCCTTCTCCGGCGCCGCCCGCAGGGTCCGGGTCGTCACCGGCGATCTCCAGCGCCCCACGGGTCCGCTCCAGTGTCCCGTCGAACAGCCTTGAAGTCGTGCCCGGGTTCGGCCTGCTCACCCGGTACGTCCGGAGCAAAGATCCATGTATGGACTTCCTCGTGGTCACGCTCCCGGCCTTGGTGGCATTCCCGCGTCTGGCGGCCGGGAAGGCACCGTCACCGGCATTGTCCTCGATCTGGCGGCGTACCGAGCTGCCGCATGAAGTCCGGAGGACACGGTCGTCGTCGACTTCTTGCCGACGTCTTGGTGTCCATGCCCTCGCACGGTCGCGGTGTGCGGAGGGGTATGAGGAGGGAACTGATCAGGACCGCACCGACCAGATTGGTGCTGGTCTTGCTGGTCGTGTGATGTTCAGTCGGTGTCCGGATCGCTTGACGCTTCGAGGAGGCGGGCCGCGAGGTCGTCGGCCCACTGCAAAGCCCGGGCGCGGTGTGCGGTGATGGTGGCCTCATCGAGTCCGTAGGCGGCGAAGGCTTCGTCGTCGGTCCACTCGGCGCCCGTCAGGTTCGCCTGGAGATCCTCGTGCTCGAAGCGGCCACGGGCGTGGCGGCGGCCGAACTCCTCGAGCTCGGCATTGGGCCGGCGGTGTGAGGCCGCAAAATACGTCGATCAGGTCGCGGGGCGCTCCGCGGTCGGCGAGGGCGCGGACCTTGGTCCCGATCACGTCTTCCTCCGCGAGGACGGGTCCGTACGGGCTCTGGACGACCGGCCG